>NZ_JBITCU010000030.1:0-73981 GCF_044453545.1 Streptomyces sp. NPDC051664
TCCCCGCCCCCCCCCCCCCCGCCCCCCCCCGCGGGGCGGGGGGGGCCCCCCCCCCGCCCCCCCCCCCCGCGGCGTGCCCCCCCCCCCCCCCCCCCCCCCCGCCCCCCCCCGGGGCGGGCCCCCCCCCCCCCCCCCCCCCCCCCCCCCCCCCCCGCATTACCGGGCCAGGACTGCATCTCTCTACCAGCGGTACCAGCGGCCACGACGACCACCGGCTCCGACGGAACGCATGGCAAATCCGAGCAGCCAGACGGCCAGCACGACCACGGCGACGATCCACAGGGCCTTCAGCGCGAAGCCGGCACCGAAGAGAAGCAGGGCCAGCAGGAGAACGAGAAGCAGGGGAACCATAGTTATCAACCTCCAGAGCATCGTGTGCCCTGGCACGACCCGGCCATGCGTCCCATCTTTATATGTTTCTTATTCGTCAGTATGGGCATTCGGTACCGTCCCCGCGCTCGCCGGCACTGATCGCCCCCTCGTCCTCGCCACCGGATTCATCGGCTTCCCGACGGGGCGCGCGGTGACCGAGCAGGATGCGCCCACCATCGACGGCTCACCGTATGTGATTCGGTCGGCCAACGCCCAGGCAGCGCTCGCGTTTGCCTCACGCGGCGTCCGCTCATCGGTGGTGCGGGTCTCTCCGACCGTCCACGGCGAGGGGGACTACGGCTGGGTGCCGCACCTGGTCGCCACCGCCCGTAGCAAGAACGTCTCCGCGTACATCGGCGACGGCGCCAACCGCTGGCCGGCAGTCCACCGCCTCGACATTGCACGGCTGTTCCGCCTGGCCGTCGAGAAGGCGCCCGCCGGATCGGCACTGCACGGCGTCGCGGAGGAGGGCGTCGCGCTCCACGACATCGCCGAGGCGATCGGCCGCCACCTCGACGTACCGGCGACCTCCGTGGCCCCCGAAGCCGCGGAGGAGCACTTCACCTGGCTGAGCCCCTTCATGAGCCTCGACGTCCCGGTGTCGAACACCCTGACCCGCGAACTGCTCGACTGGCAGCCCACCCACCCCAGCCTGCTCGAAGACCTCGCCAAGGGCCACTACTTCCACACCCCCGCCACCACCTGACCCGCCCCAAGGACGCCACCTGTCCGGCACCCGCCGACTCGCACGCAGTGCATGAACATCGGCACCGGAGCTGGCGGGTGGCACGCAGCTCGGCCCCATTTCCTGAGAGCTCCAGACAGGCAACACCGCCTGCCCACTGTGGTCGCTTGCCGCCCTGGGCGACAGCCGGCCGCAGTGGATGACGCCGATCCAAAGCGGAGAATCAACCCATGGACCACTTGCTGCACCTCGACCGCACCCTCGATGAGCTGGACCCGCCCCGCTGGCTGGCGCCGGACGCCGACGCGACAAACCTGATCCGCAGAGTGCATGAGTTGCGGTGCATGCCGCTGAGCGAACTCCGGCCGGCGGATCTGCGCATGCTGGTCGCCCAGAGGGTGGCATTGCCGTATGTCCTCCCACTCGCGGTGCACTTGCTGCTTGAAGAGCCGCTGCTGGACGCATCCTTCTACGAGGGGGACCTACTGCTCGCGGCCGTCAAAGCCCCGGCCTCGGCCTGGACCGTGCTGCCAGACCTCGCTACGCGGCTGCGCGCCGTGATCACAACTCTTCCGGAGGCGGCTGTCGCCGACCTGCCGCGCGGCGCCACCGAGGAACTCACCCGCTTCGTCGCGAGGTCCTGAACACCTTGCGGACCTGATGCACATGCCAGCGAGGGAAACCGAAACGCACGCCCGGGACTCTGAGCTGGGCGAAAACTTGGCGTTCACGAAAAGAACTGCGCGTCTGCTCCGTCGCCTGCTTGGTGACGTGCTGCGTCGGCAGCGCCAAGGCCGTACTCTGCGCGACTGCACCAGGTTCGCGGACGTCCACGGCGACCCGTACGTGGACGGGGACCGGCTGTGGCACCTCACGATCGGTGATCTCGAACGGCCCGCCGATGGAGATCACCTGCGCGGCCCGATTGGCACTCGCCTGTATCCCTGTCTTGAGGAGAGGGCCGGTCTGAATCTGATGCTCCACGCCGGCACGTGGTCCCGGCGGGCCCCGCGAACTGAACGACACTGTCAGATGCGCCGTCGCGGTATTAGATTTGCGCTCTGCCGCCGTCAACGAACAATTCGATTCCGGTGACGAAGCTGGAGTCATCCGAGGCCAGAAAGAGCGCCGCCTTGGCAACTTCTTCGGGCTCCCCCATGCGGCCCATCGGAATGGTAGACGCAATCCTCGCGATGGCGTCCTGAGGTTGCGTCGCTACAAGTGGCGTTTCGATCGGGCCAGGGCTGAGGACATTAGACCGAATACGGCGGTCCTTCAGCTCTACCGTCCACCCTCGAACAAAATTACGGATAGCAGCCTTGCTCGCGCCGTAGACCGAGAACGCGGGGGTTCCCTTGACGCTCGCAACGGAGCCCGTGAGGATGATAGATGCACCATCATTCAATAGCGGTAGGGCCTTTTGTACCGTGAAGAGCGCCCCCTTCACGTTGATGTTGAAAACTTTGTCGAAGTGCTCCTCCGTTACGTCTTCCAGTGAAGCGAACTCAGCGAGACCAGCATTGGCGAAAACGATATCGATTCGCCCCTTCGCCTTGACGGTCTCATAGAGACGGTCAAGGTCGGCCAGATCGGCCACGTCACCCTGAATGCCGGATACGTTGGCGCCGATCGCCTTCACGCCTTCATCGAGTTCTTTCTGCCGACGCCCCGTGATGAAGACATAGGCGCCCTCTCTGACGAAGAGCTTTGCCGTGGCCAGCCCGATCCCCGTGGTGCCGCCGGTAATGACCGCTACTTTTCCCTGCAACTTACCCATAGTCACTGCTCCCGATAGTGGCAAACACGGTGGGCCGGACCCGGATTCATCTCGGATGCCGCCAACAGCCTAGTTCGCACAAATCAGGTCGACCCGCCATATCCACGCCCAATGGCGGATTTAATCGCCGCCTGAGCGTCGGGATCCTTGGCGTGCTGCGTCCACCAGAGGTGAGTAACAAGTGACTCGAGACGCTACGCAGCGGTGCGTCGGCGTCTGCCGGAGTGGGCAAGTTGCCGGCATGGTCGTCGCGCCGGTGGTGGCGTCCTGGAGCCGCAGGTCGGGCAGCAGGAGCCGGGAGGCCACGGTGGCGAGTCCCGGCAACCCTGCTCTCCCGCTCCACGGACCAAGGAAAACTCCTCGCGCCGTCCCCTGCCGCGCCGACGGCGCCCCCACTCGCAGCCGACAGCCCTCTGCGAATGCGCCTGACCCCGGAGACCGACATCTGATGCGTATCGCTCGTGGGCAGTGAGCAGGATCGAGTCCTGACTTACCGTCACGTCCCGAACGGTTTTGTGCGCACTGCTCCAATACCCATCTGGTAAGTCGCAGGCCTTTCCGTCATCGGTCCGGCCCGCTCCGTCAGCCGACCGCCGGCAGCTGTGCGTCGTCGCGCAGCAGGAGCGGAATGCGGTCGAGTGGGGCATCGAGTGTGTGCCAGGTGCCGCCCTCGTACGTCGCGTCCGTCCAGGCGCACCTCCAGCGTGCTCGGGCCGGCAGGTACACCTCACGGCTCACCGCGCCTGCCGCCGTGACGGGAGCGACCAGGAGATCGGGGCCGAGCAGGAACTGGTCGGCGACCGTCCAGGCCGTCTCGTCCTCGGGGAACTCGAGGAACAGCGGGCGCATCGGGGGCAGGCCGTCACGGGCGGCGGCGGCCATCTGCTCGGCGATGTACGGGCGCAGGCGCTCGCGCAGCTCCAGGTAGCTGCACATGATCTCGTACGCCTCTTCTCCGTACGACCAGACTTCGTTGGGCCCGCCGGTCATCTCGCCGCCCAACGGCAGCCACGGCAGCCGGAAGCCGTGCAGCCGGAAGATCGGGCAGAGCGCGCCGAACTGGAACCAGCGGACGAGGACTTCGCGGTACGCCGGGTCGTCGGGGTCGCCGCCGTGGAAGCCGCCGATGTCGGTGGTCCACCAAGGGATGCCGGACAGGCCGATGTTGAGACCGGCTGCGATCTGAGCACGAAGGGCGGCGAAGTCGGTGCCGATGTCACCGGACCATACGGCGGTGCCGTAGCGCTGGCTCCCCGCCCAGGCGGAGCGGGAGAAGGACATGCCGTCGGTGTTGCCGGAGGCTGCCATGCCCTCGTGGAACAGGCGGGCGTTCTCGCGCGGGTAGAGGTTGGCGACCTCCTGGCCGTGCCCGGCGTGGTAGCGGAGGTTGGCCGGGTGGCCGGGTTTCATCTCCGGCTCGCAGGCATCCAGCCACCACAGGTTGATGCCCAGGCGCTGGTAGTTCTCCTGGACCTTGGACCACACGTATGCACGGGTCTCGGGGTTGGTCGGGTCGTAGAAGGAGACCATGACACGGTGGTCGGCGCCCTTGTCGATCCACGTGGCGTGAGCGGGGGTGCCGTACTCGTTGGCGGCGAACAGACCGCGGTGCTCCAGCTCGTCGTAGTTCTCGCTGGAGCGGTTGACCGACGGCCAGATGGAGACCATGAGCTTGACGCCGAGCTCGTCGAGTTCCCGGACCATGGCGGCCGGGTCGGGCCACTCGGCGGGATCGAACTTCCAGTCCCCCAGCCGGGTCCAGTGGAAGAAGTCGGCGACGATCACGGAGATCGGCAGACCTCGGCGCTTGTACTCGCGGACGACCTCGAGGAGCTCCTCCTGAGTCCGGTAGCGCAGTTTGCACTGCCAGAAACCGGTGGCCCAGTCGGGAAATGCGGGGGCGTGGCCGGTGGCGTCCGCGTACGAGCGGAGGATGTCGGCGGGCCGGTCGCCGGCGGTGATCCAGTAGTCGATCTGGCGGGCGCTGTCGGCGACCCAGCGGGTGCCGGTCCGCACCATTTCGACACGGCCTACGGCGGGGCTGTTCCACAGCAGGCCGTAGCCTCGGTTGGACAGCACGAACGGGATGGTGATCTCCGTGTTGCGCTGCACCAGGTCGATGACCGTGCCCTTCTGGTCGAGCAGCCCGTGCTGGCGTTGCCCGAGGCCGTACAGTCGCTCCGCCTCGTATGCCTGGAAGTTCTGCTCCAAACGGTGGTAGCCGTGCCCGACGGGAGTATGGACGCGGCTACCGGGCCACCAGAAGTGGGCGGGGCGCTCGGCGAGCAGTTCCGTGCCGTCCGGTGTGCGGACGAAGCGCAGTACTCCGTCGACGGTCAGCTCGGCGGTGATGCGGCCGTTGACCAGGCGGGCGGGGGGCACCGGGTCGGTGGGTGAGCCGAGGCCGTTCTTGAGGACGGTCAGGCCGGTCAGGTCCGGGACGATGATCTCGGCCTTGGTGTCGGGAAGCTCCAGGAGGGCGCCGGGGATGTCGTCGCGGAGCGGGCCGAGTGCGGCCCGTACGCGGATGGAGTCGGGCCCCCAGGGCTCGATGCGCAGCGACTCGTGCCGGCCGTGCCACTCCAGGCCGCCGTCGTGTTCCCGGAAGGTGTTCAAGGTACTTCTCCAGTGCATAAGAAGGGGTGCTCAGTCCTGTACCGGGGGTCGGTCAGTCCTTGACCGAGCCGCCGGTGATGCCGACCGCGATGTACCGCTGGGCGATGACCAGCAGTACCGCCGCGGGGATGGACGCAAGGACGGCCGAGGCCATCAGGGCGTTCCAGTCGGTGGCGTTGGCGCCGATGAAGCGGTAGATCCCGACCGTGACCGGGGTCACCGCGTCGCGCGAGGTGAGAGTGATCGCGAAGAGGAAGTCCGCCCAGGAGAATAGGAACGCGAACAGTCCCGCGGTGATCAGACCGTTGCGACTCATGGGGACGACGATGCGCAGGAACGTACGCCAGGACCCGGCACCGTCCAGCGCCGCGGCCTCGACGACCTCGGTGGGGATTTCGCGCAACTGGGCACGGAGCAGTACCGCGGCGAACGGCACGGACAGCGTGGACTGGGCCAGCATCAGCCCGATGGTGTTGTTGAGCAGCCCGATCTCGCTGTAGAGCGCGAAGAGCGAGTTGGCCTTCACGATGCCCGGCACCATCTGCACGATCAGCAGGACGAACAGCAGCAGGGCGGCCCAGCGCAGCCGGAACTTCGCCAGTGACCATGCCAGCGGAGCCGCAAGGGCGAGGGTGATCAGCACGTTGCCGCAGGCCACGAAGAGGCTGATGACCAGGTGGCGCCCCTGGGTGTCGAAGGCGGCGCGGTATCCGTCGAGGGTCGGGTCGGTGGGAAACCACTTGGGCGGGATGCTCAGCAGTGCCTGACCGGGCTGGAGCGAGGCGTTGACCATCCAGTACAACGGGAAGAGCAAAACGCCGACGATCACGAGGGCGATCACCGTGCTGCTCCAGCGGCGAGCAGCGCGCAAGGCGGCGGGAGACGACATCGGGACTACCTCTCGGACTGTTCGGCGCGCACGGCTCGCAGGTACACGAGCGCGAAGAGCATGGCGATGACGATGAGGACGTTGCTGACGGCGGCGCCCTGGCCGAACTGGAGGTTCGTGAAGGAGAGCGCGTACGACCAGGTGGACAGCAGCTGAGTGGAGTTCGCGGGGCCGCCTTGTGTGAGCACCATGACGACGTCGAACGCCTTGATCGTGTAGATCAGTCCGAGCATCACCACGACCGAGGTGGTCGGGCGGAGCAGCGGCCAAGTGACGTGGCGGAACTTCTGCCAGGTGCCCGCGCCGTCGAGCGAGGCGGCTTCGTACAGCTGCGGCGGGATGGACTGCAGTCCGCCGTACAGGATCACCATGTTGAAGGGGATGCCGATCCAGACGTTGGCGACGACGATGGCGGTCATGGCGTGGTCGGGGCTGACCAGCCACGGGACGGGGTCGTTGATCAGGTGCAGGTTGAGCAGCACCTGGTTGACCACGCCGTAGTCCTGGTCGAGCAGCCAGCGGAAGACGGTGCCGGAGACCAGCAACGGCAACAGCCAGGGCAGCAGGAGCAGGGCGCGCAGGGTGCCGCCGAGCGGGAAACGACGGCGGAAGAACAGTGCGAGACCGAGGCCGATGACGAACTGCAGGATCAGCGAGGCAATGGTGAACACGGCTGTGTTCCACAGAGTCGTGGAGAACAGCTCGTCACTGAGGATCGCCGCGTAGTTGGCGAGCCCGGTGAAGGGGGCACCGCCGTTGTAGAAGGATGTCACCGTGTAGTCCTGGAACGACATGACCAGGTTGGCGACGATGGGGTAACCGAAGAAGATCACCAGGTAGAGCACGGCGGGGACATAGAAGCTCATGCGTGCCAGCCGCGCCCGGCGGGCGGCGGTGGCGGTGCGGCTGTCCGGGCGTGCTGCGTTGTGGACGGGCTTGTCCAGAAGGATCGTCATGATGAGAGCACCTCGCCTGATCAGTGGTCTGCCGACTGGACCTGGCGCTGAGCGGCCGCGAGGGCCTTCGCCGGACTCAGCTGTCCGATCGCGGCCTGTTGGAGTGCGGTGTACAGCGCCTTGGAAGCGACTGGGTAGGCGGTGCCGAGTTCGGCGGTGCGGGAACGGGCGGTGGGTGCGCTGGCCACGAAGGGGGCGAGGTCCGGCTGCTCCTTCACCAGTTGTCCGGCGACTGCCGGGCTGGCGGGTACGTCGGCTCGCAGCCGGGCCCACTGGATCATGTGGTCCTGGCTGAGCACACAGTTGAGGAGCTTGACGGCCTTGTCCTGCTTGTCTCCCTTGGGCACCGCCCAGGTCTCGCCGCCGAGCGGGGTGACCGAGGAGCCACCGCTCTTCTGCGTGGGGAGCGGGACGACGCCGTAGTCGAGCCCCTTCTCGGCGGCGAGTGCGGCCAGCTGCCACGAGCCGTTGATCATCATCGCGGCGTGGTGACCGATGAACTGCTCCGCCACATCCGACTGCTGCCAATTCAGCGCCGATTTCGATATCGAGCCGTCCTGGAAAAGCGACGTCCAGTACGTCAGTGCGGACACGGACTGGGCCGAGTCCAGCTTTCCAAGGTCTGCACCTGCGCCCCAGAAGAAAGGTTCGTACTGCCAGGAGCCTTCCTCGGTGGCGACAGCCGACAGGGCAAGGCCGTAGCGGTGGCCCTCGGTGAGCTCGGCCGCGTTCTCCCGGAGCTGCTTCCAAGTGGTGGGCGGCTCGAGACCGGCCTTCTTGAAGACCGCCTTGTCGTAGAAGAGCGCGAGCCCGTTCACGCCGGGCGCGACGCCGTACAGCTTGCTCTTGTACGTGCCCGCCTTGAGGACGCTCTCGTAGAAACCGTCAGTCTTCACCCGGCCTTCGAGCGGCAGCAGGGCTCCGGTCGAGGCGAGCTTGGGCAGGTCCGGATTGTCGCTCAGCACCAGGTCCGGGAGGCTCTTCGCGGCTCCGTCCCGCAGCAGCTTGGGCACCAGCTGGGAGCGGGGCATGACCTCGCGTACGACGGTCACGCCGGTCTGGCGACCGCAGGAGCGGAGAATCTCGGTCAGCGCTGTGTTGCCCGGCTCCGCGGTGTAGTAGTCCGTGACGGTCAGGGTGTTCGGGGGCGTATCGGCCGTGATGAGGCTGCAGCCGCTCAGCGCCACGGTCAGGGCGAATGCGACGCAGGCGGCAGTGGCTGCGCGGGTACGGGGGGACAAAAGTGTGTCCTTCGGGGGCGTAGGGATGGCCGCGCAGACGACTGCGAGCGGCATGGCGAGGAAAGGCCGCACGGCTCAAGTGCCGTCGGCCACAGGCAGGGTGCGTTCAGGAAAGTGGGGGCGGCGCGGTGCTGGCCCGTACGGTGAGCTGCGGCTCCAGCAGGACGGGTGCCCCGCCGGAGTCCGTACCCCTTCGGTCGAGCCGCTGTCTGAGCAACTCGACTGCTCGCTCGGCGAGTGCGGCTGCTGGTACGGCGACCGAGGTCAGCTGAGGGGTGCCTGCGGTCGCGACCGCGTCAGAGCCCACGACGACGAGGGACATGTCCTCGGGCAGGGCCCGGCCGAAACTGCGCAGCAGCGGCGCGAGGTGCGGGGTTGCGGCTTCGTTCTGCACGATCAGCGCAGTGGCGTCCGGGCGCTCCTGGAGCACCCGTGTCAGGGTGCCGGCCGTGCTGTCCCAGTCCCCCTCGACCGACCGGTGCGTGAGCCGGACGCCTCGGGCCGCGGCCCGCTCGAGCGCGCCCGCGACGGTCCGTACAGCGAATCCGGTCCGGCGCCGGTACGCGGTCTCGGGCGCGCCGAGCAGGATCACCTCACGGTGGCCGAGATCGGCGAGATGGTCCACGCACAGACCGCCCGCCGCGCGGAAGTCCAGGTCGACGCAGGCGAGGCCGGCGGGATCGTGAGGCAGACCGATGAGCACCGTCGGGACCGGCAGCCCGCGCACGGTCTCCAGCCGCGGATCACGGATCCCGATGTCCATCAGGATCAGACCGTCGAGCAGCGCACCGTCCCACACGCCGTGCTCGGCGTGGTCGGTGAGGAGAAGGACGTTGCAGTGGTGGCGGCGCGCGGCGACGCTCGCGGACAGCATGAACTCGGCGAGGAGCGGCCGGTGAGCACCGTCATCGACCCGCACGGCCAGCCCGATGGTGTGCGAACGGGCGAAGACCGGCCGTTGGTAGCCCACGGCGGCGATGGAGTCGAGGACGCGGGAACGCGTCGACGGCGATATGGGGCGCTTCCCGCTGAGCACGTACGAGACGGTGCTGACCGCGACGCCTGCGTGCCGTGCCACATCGGTGATGCCGACCATGCTGTGCTGCCCGTCTTCCTGTCCTGCTGCTTCCGTGACCGAACCGCCGTCGAAGGATTTCGATGCGTGCGGCCATGCGCACTTACCTGCGTAACGACACCGGCGAGATTAGGTACGGAAAGTCAGGCCGTCCATACATGCCTGAGGTTTTCGACGAATTTCGACGACGACCTCACACCGGCGTCGGCGCAGCCGACCGGAGCAGGGGCAGGGTTCGCTGGACAGGACCGTCGCCCGCGGCCGCCCGCGTAGCAGGCGATCTGGACGGCGATCTGCCGCAGTTCGTCCGCGGCGGAGTCGCCGTCCAGTGCCGCCTTGATGTGCAACCGGTACGGCCCCGCTTGCGAAACGTGCCGACGGCACGCTTGGCACTGCTCCCGTTGCCGCTGCCGGTGCCGGACGTGTACGGCACCGGCCAGCACGGCGCACAGGCAGGTCCCCCAAGCAGCTCGGCGCGGGCTGCGCGACCGGTCCCGGGCCGCAGCAGCCACCGATGGCGCGTCGTCGAACTCGCCGGAGCCCGAATCTTGCTGCAGGGTACACGCTTATGCATAATAGGGTTATGCATAAGCGCGTTATGGACATCGACGCCCCGGCCGAGAACCTGATGATCGCCGTGGAGCAGGTGGTTCGCTACGTGCGTCAGAACGCCGTCACCGGCGGCCTGAGCACGGCGGCCTCCTCCGCGCTGGCCCGGCTGGGCCGCGAGGGCGCGCACCGGCTGACCGAACTGGCGCGGGCCGAAGGCGTCTCCCAGCCGAACATGACCCAGCTGGTCACCCGCATGGAGCGCGCGGGCCTCGTACGTCGCGTCCCCGACCGCCACGACGGCCGGGCCGTTCTGGTGGAAGCCACAGACACCGGTCTGGAAGTCTTCCGGCAGCGACGCGCCGAACGCGCTCAAGCCCTCGACCTACTCGTCGAGGCGCTCACCGAGCCGGAGCAGCAGGCCGTGAAGATCGCGCTGCCGGCCCTGGCACGCGCCATCCAGGACCGCCAGGCCCGCTCCTGACCCGCCCCGCAAACCTGTCCGCTCTCCCCCGTCACCTCTTCCTCAACCCCTTGGAGAGAAACGCACATGAGTGCTTCGCATGGAAAGGCCGCCAGTCCCTTCAAGCAGCCCAAGGCCGTCTGGGCCGTGGCGTTCGCCTGCGTGATCTCGTTCATGGGCATCGGTCTGGTCGACCCGATCCTGCCCGCCCTGGCCGACAGCCTGCACGCCTCGCCGAGCCAGGTCTCCCTGCTGTTCAGCAGCTACCTGATCGTGACCGCGGTCGCCATGCTGTTCGTCGGCTGGGTCTCCAGCCATCTCGGCGCCAAGCGCACTTTGGTCATAGGTCTGGCCATCATCGTCGTCTTCGCCGCCCTGGCGGGCACGAGCGGCTCCATCAACGGCATCGTCGGCTTCCGCGCCGGCTGGGGTCTGGGCAACGCGCTGTTCATCGCGACCTCGCTGGCCGTCATCGTCGCCTCCGCCAGCGGCGGCTTCGGTGGCGCGATCATCCTGTACGAGACCGCTCTCGGGCTCGGCATCGCCGTCGGCCCGCTGTTGGGCGGCGAGTTGGGCGGCATCAGCTGGCGCGGTCCGTTCTTCGGCGTCGCCGCACTCATGGCCGTCGCGCTAGTCGCCACGCTCGCCTTCGTGCCCTCGCTCCCCAAGCCGAAGCGCCCCGTCTCACCCATCGCTCCGCTCAAGGCGCTCCGTCACCGCGGGCTGCTGACCATGGGCATCATGGCCCTGCTGTACAACTGGGGCTTCTTCACCATGCTCGGCTACGCCCCCTACCCCATGGAACTCAACGCCCATGAGCTCGGCCTGGTGTTCACCGGCTGGGGCCTGCTGGTGGCCGCCTTCAGCGTATTCTTCGCCCCGCGCCTGCAGGCGCGGTTCGGCACCGCTCCGGTGCTGTACGCCAACCTGCTCGGCCTCGGCATCGTAATGGCCATCATTGCCGCCGGCGTCAGCACACCCGCCGTGGTGATCGTGGCCGTCATCGTCAGCGGCGCCTTCATCGGCATCAACAACACCCTCACCACCCAGGCCGTCATGCTCGTCTCCCCCGTCGAGCGTCCCGTCGCCTCCTCCGCCTACGGCTTCCTGCGCTTCATCGGCGGCGGTCTGGCCCCCTTCGCCGCCGGCAAGCTCGCCGACGCCACCGATCTGAGCGTCCCCTTCTGGCTCGGCGCCGCCACCTTCCTCCTCGCCATCCCGGTCCTGGCCAGTGGCCACAGCCTGCTGCGCCAGGCCGAGGCGCACACCGGCGACACCGAGCCCGCGACGCCGTCTCTCACCCCCGTGGGCATCCAGGCCCCCGCGAACGAGGCGCCTCCCGTCATCGTCGCCGTGAGCTCCCACGACAAGGCCCCTGCCATCGTCGACGCCGCGGCCCGGCTCGCTCGCGACACGGGCAGCCCTCTCGAGGTCGTCCACGTCCAGCAGACCGCCGTGGTCGAGGAACTGGCCGTCGACACCGAGACCGCCGACCAGGCACGCGCCGCCGTCACCGCCCACCTCGACCGGCTCGCCGCCCACGGCATCGCCGCCACCGGCCAGATCCTCACCAGCATCGGCAACCACGCCGCCGCCGGCCGGGCCCTCGCCCAGCACGCCGCAGACGTACACGCCCGAGCCGTCGCGGTCGGACACTCACCGCGCGGCCCGCTCACCCAGTTCGCCGACGGCAGCTTCACCAGTGCCCTCACCCACGCCGCCACGTGCACGGTCGCCCTCATCGGGCCCGACCACACGCCCCGGCACCTGACCATGGACACCCTGGCAGAACTGCGCAACAGCGCCGTCTGAGGGAGTCGAGGAGCGCGGGGAGGGCGGGCGCATAGCGCGCCCTCCCCGCGCTTGGGCCGGGGCAGTCCGGCGCCTCAGGGCAGCGTCGTCGGCAGGCAGCCGCGCGGGATGAAGTACCAGCTCTGCAGCCCCGTGCCGTCGGTGCCGCCACCGCGCGGGTCGCGCACCATCACGTAGTTGCCGTCCCTGGTCACATAACGCCACAGCACGGTCTGGCCGATGGCGACCTGGCTGTTCAGTGGCGCACTGGGGGTGGCGGGCACCTCCCACGGGCGGACGTTGCCGTACGCGGTGATGTGACTGCCGTCGTACGTGGCACAGCCGGAGCCGGCGACCGTCGTCACCGTCGCACCGTCCGACGTGCCGCCACCGATCTGGCCGTTGGTGAACTCGGACGTGGGCATCGTCACCGGGTCACCACAGCTGGCGGCGATCGCTTCGTCGCCGGAGACGGCTCCGCTGTAGATCCACAGGCACTTGTTGAGGTTGCCGTAGACCCGCGCCCAGCGGTAGCCGTCCTGCTGGTCGCCGTGGATGTCGGCGGTCCAGTCTCGGTAGGCGGTGCCGATGACGTACGAGGCGGGGGCGCGTCGCAGGAGGGTGTAGTCGGTGTCGACGTGCTTACGTACAGCGGCGTGCGCGGCAGGGGTGCCGCCGGTGGCCGGGACGGCGAGGCCCGCGGCCACCGCCGCCAGGACGGCTGTCAGTGCCCTTCTGCGGCGTGACCGGGTGTTTCGTGTTGTTCCCATGAGTTCTCCTGCATATGTGGGGGTGCGTCAGGGCCGGCTCGCCGAGGTCACGACGGCGGCTTCGCCGGCGGCCAGGGTGAGCGTCGTGCGATGTCCAGAAGCGTGGACGATGCTGGGGCGGAAGCCCGGCCAGATGCCGTCGGCGGCGACCTGGCGGCCGTCGATGCGGGCTTGAGGGGCGTCGAGGGTACGGCTCCCGTCCGGGTCGTACGGGGTCATCCGGTCGACGGCCGCCGTCGTCCCCTGGACGGGCACGGTGACAGTCGCCGGGCGGTCGGCCTTGTTGATGACGAAGAGGCGGTGCTCACCACCCTTCGCCTCGACCTGCCAAGCCTCGGGCTTGCGTTCGGCGTCGGTGGTGACGTGCGCCGGACGCAGGCCGTCGGTGTTCTGGGCGAAGCGGGCGAACAGGAGCATCGCGTAGTAGAGCGGGGCGGCGGTCGGCGGGCCCATCGCCTCGGTGGGGTCGTAGTCGACCGCGTTGTAGTACGCGTTGCCCTCCTCGGGTGAGAAGAACGCACGGACCTCGGCGTTGTGGAAGTTCAACCCCTGAGCCCCGGTGGTGCAGGCAGCGTTGGCGCCGGGCCGGTCCGGGGGCTGCGGGCAGGCGGTGTGGAACATGGCGGACAGCGCGTACGTGGCGGACGCAGCCACATTGCTGACGCCGTCCGCTCCGCGGTTGGCCGCGGTACTGGTCTCCTCCAGCCGGTAGCCCAGCCCGTGCCGAACGGCCTCGGTGGCGTGGGTGTAGACCTCGAAGTCGAGGCTCGCCAGGTGCTCGTCCGAGAGCAGTGCGGTGGTACTGGCGCAGCGGTACGGCTTGTTCACGCAGGTGCGGGCCAGCGGGTAGAAGTGGTCGGATGCGTACGCGCCGAACTCGCCGGCGCGGGGCCTCATGTACGGGGCTCCGGTGTCCAGGATCCGCGGCCAGTCGTGGAAGTAGCGGGTGGCGGCCGTCGGATCGGCGAGGGTGCTCCAGGGAAGGATGTCCTCGCTGGTGTTGGGCGCGATGACCGGGAACGGGCCGGTCACGGCCGGATCCGCGTACGTGGCCAGGTCGCCGAGGTAGCGGTCGAGGTTCGAGCCGTACGACAGGTCCGGCTCGTTGCCGAGTTCGATGCCCGCGATCTGCTTCGCGGCCTTGCCCGGGAAGGCGGGCTCGATTCCCTGCGTGACGAAGGTTCTTGCGTGCTCCGGACCGACCCAGGGCTTGGAGTCGCTGGGCGGGGACATGGCGGTGCCGAGGACGGCGCCCCAGCGGGGCTGGCCGCGCTCGTCGGCGTCCCCGGCCCCGTCGAGGGTGGCACGGATGTATGCCAGGTCCTCCGGCGTGATCACGCGGTTGGTGTTGGGCGCCGTCGCGTCGAACGGCATCTGGTCCTGGGACGATCCGCCGATGCGTAGCACGCCTGTTTGCAGATTGCGCAGCAGGTTGGCGAAGGCCGGCCGGGCGGCGGGATTCATGTACCGCTCGACCAGCGACCACTCGATGCTGAGGCCGACGAAGTGGCCCGGAATACGGCCGCCTTGGACGTGGGCTGCGGCCCGCCCGGGCGGGCCGACCGTGGCGTCGGCAGCACTCAGGGGCACCGTGGCGAAGGTGGCGGACAGGGCGAGAGTGCAGGCGAGGGCGCGTGCACTGAGGCGTTTCATGGAGGCTCCTTCCGGATGGTGCCGATTCGGAGGCGTGTTGCGCACGAGCACGTGGGCAAGGGCACGGCAGCGGGCGACGTGAACCGGCCCGTGCGAGCAACGGCGCGGGCCGGCTGTGCCGCTGCGGGGCCCGGGAAGCAACCCGGGCCCGGCCAAGCCGGCGTCAGTCGGAAGCCACCGGTACGGCCGCCGGAGTCACCCCACTCTGCGGCCCGTCCGAGCCGACCGCCGCGACGATTGCGTCCGCCTCTCCGGATGGCTCCGGCTTCAGCAGGCCGACGGCCACGTAGACGACGAGCGACGTCACCAGCGGCGTGGCCACCAGCCAGGTCTGGCTCGGCGGCTCGATGCCGTACTTCAGAAGGAAGTACGCCCCGAGTCCCAGCGCCCACGAGCCGAGCGCCGCGACCGGTCCGCAGCGTCGGAAGGCCGGCAGCAGGCCGAGCAGCATCGGGATGGAGATCGGCCCCATCACGGCGGCGACCAGCGCGACGATGATCCCGAGGACGCCGCCGAAGTGATCGGCCTCGACCGCCACGATCATGCTGACCGCAATGAACAGGACCGTGCACACCCGTGCCGCCATCAGCCCTGCCTCGGTGCTCCATGTGCGCGCCTTGGGCCACACCACCGGCATGATGTCCCGAGTGACCACCGCCGAGATCGCGTTGGCGTCGGACGAGGCCATCGCCATGGTGTGCGAGAACATCCCGGCGAGCGTGAGGCCGATGAGCCCGGCGGGCAGGTACTTCTCCGCCATCAGCGCATACACCTGCTGCGCGTCCACGACATTCGGCATCAGCACACCGGCGGCGACGGACGGGAAGAGCAGGACGGCCGGCCAGATCAGGTACAGCACCGCGGACAGCAGGGCCGAGCGGCGGGCGGAGTGCGCGGAGTCGGTGGCCATGTAGCGCTGGGCGAGGTTCCACATGCCGCCGTTGTACTCGAAGAGCTTGATGACGATGTACGCGGTGAGGAAGCCCGCGGTGTACGGGCCGACCAGCGGCTGCCCGTGGTCCTCGGGCAGCTTGTCCCACATCGAGGCGAGCCCGGAGAAGCCGCCCAGCTTGATGATCACGGCGATGAGCATGGCCAGCGCCGCGACACCCTGGATCACGAACTGCCCGAAGTCCGTGAGCGCGTCCGCCCACAGCCCACCCACAGTGCAGTACAGCAGGGTGACGACACCCGTGATGATGATGCCGGTGTTCATCGACATGCCGGTGAAGACGTTGAGCAGGATCGCCACCGACGCCCACTTCGCCGCGACGTCGAACACCTTGAGCAGCGCCCCGCTCCAGGCGAGTGCCTGCTGGGTGGGAACGTTGTAGCGCTTCGCCAGATACTCCAGCGGCGAGACCACGTTGAAGCGGGAGCGCAGGCGGTTCCAACGCGGGGCGAACAGGAAGGCGCCCACGCCGGTGCCCAGGGCGAGCGGCACGAAGGCCCAGAAGTACACCGTCACGCCATAGCTGTACGCGACGGCCGCATACGCCACGAACACAGCAGCGCTGTACCCGGACATGTGGTGGGAGATACCGGACAGCCACCACGGCATCTTGCCGCCGCCGGTGAAGTAGTCGCCGACGCTGCTCACTCGGCGGTGGGACCACAGGCCTATCAGCAGCATCACCAGGAAGTAGCCGCCGAGGGCTACCCAGTCGAGCCAGGCCATGAGAACTCCTTACGAGGGGACTCAGTTGAGGGGGGCCGAATGCCAGCGCGGGGAGCGGAGCCGGTATTCGGGGTGGAGGTGTTGCATGTATCCGGCGTCGTCCAAGGCGACCGGGATGACCGTGACGTCGTTGATCCGGAGCGCTTCCGTCATCGCAGCGCACCCGCTTCGGTGCACACGGCGAGGCCGGCCTCGGTGATCCGGTCCAGCTCGTCGAGGTGCTCGGGCGTCGGGTCGACGAGCGGCGGCCGCACCCCACCGACGTCCAGTCCGCGCCGGCGCACGGCGGCCTTGATGAGGGCGACCGCGTAGCCCGGCACCTGCTCACGCAGGGCGACGAGGGGGTGGAAGAACCGGGTCAGCAGCGCGTCGACGAGACCGTCGTTCCCATCGCGTACGGCCCTGTGGAAGGCCAGGGAGATCTCCGGCACGAAGCAGAAGACCGCCGAGGAGTACAGCTCGACTCCGATGCCCCGGTACGCCGGGACGGTGGTCTCCGCCGTCGGCAGCCCGTTGAAGAACTGGAACGGTTCCCCGTCCAGCGCCCCGCGGACCGCGGCGACGACGCGGGAGAGCAGGTCGAGGTCGCCGATGCCGTCCTTGAAGCCGGTGACCTGGGGCATGCGGGCGACGGCAGCGGCCGATGCGGGGTCGAAGCGGGCGTTGTCGCGGTGGTAGACGACCAGCGGCAGGTCGGTGGCGGCCGCCACCGCCTCGACGTAGGCCACCAGGCCCGCGGCGGGGGTGCGCACCAGGTACGGCGGCAGCAGGAGCAGACCGTCCGCGCCGGCGTCCCGGGCCGCGCGGGCGAACTGGCGGGCAATCGGCAGGGGTCCGCCGGTGCCGGCGTAGACGGGCACGCGGCCGGCGGTGACCTCGACGGTGGTGCGAACGACGTCGGCGTACTCACCGGGCTCCAGAGCGTGGAACTCACCGGTCCCGCAGGCGCTGAACACGCCGCCGAGACCCGCCGTCACGCCGGCGTCGACGTGCTTGGCGAGCACGGCCGTATCGACCGCACCGACGGCATCGAAGGGAGTCACAGGGAAGGACAGCACGCCGTCGAGATTCTGCACGTCAGAGCTCCTCGGACCCAGCAGAACAGATATATGAACGCAAATTATGTCTGCGAACTGAGCGTGGACTGTAGGGACTTGTTCCGGACCGGGTCAACCCCCTTGCACGTGCCTTAAGGTCCTCGCCATGTACGAGGTGATACGCAAGCCGACCATCGTCGATGTGGCGCGCGCGGCACGGGTGTCGACCGCGACCGTCTCCCGAGTGCTCAACGGCCGCCGGGTGGACCCCGAACTCGTCCGCCGGGTGCGGGCGGCCGCGGCGGAGCTGCACTACCGGCCCAATGGCACCGCACGCAGCCTGCAGGCCGGCGCCACCCGGCTCATCGGCGTTCTGGTGCCCGATCTGGGCAACCCGTCCTTCTCCGAGCTGCTGCGCGGGCTCGCCGACGCCACCGGCGCACACGGCCACCGGCTGCTGGTGGCCGACTCCAAGGAGAGCCAGGACGAGGAGCGGGCGCTGATCCACGAACTCGCCCTGCACTGCGACGGTTTGGTTCTCTGCTCGCCGCGGCTGCCGCTGGAGGAGCTGGCGCGGTTCGCCGTCGGCCCGCTGGTGTGCACCAACCGCGAGGTCGGCGGCCTGTCGATGAGCTCGGCCGGCGTCGACTCATACGCCGGGATGACCGAGGTCGTCCGCCACCTCGCCACGCTGGGCCACCGCCACATCGGCTACCTCGCCGGTCCGCCCGACTCCTGGTCGAACGCGGAGCGCCAGCGTGCCCTGGGCGACTCGGCGGCGGCGCTGCGGCTCCAAGTGACGGTCGTGCAGGCCGGATCCACCAGTGACGACGGCCATCGGGCGCTGCCCGCACTGCTGGCTGCCGGGGTGAGTGCGGTCGTGGCCTTCAACGACCTGGTGGCCATCGGCTTGCTGGCCGGCCTGCGCGAGCAGGGGCTCGACGTGCCGCGGGACGTCTCGTTGGCCGGGTTCGACGACATCCCCGTCGCACAGTTCCTCGCGCCGCCGCTGACCACCGTACGGCTCCCGACCGAAGAGGTCGGGCGGCAGGCGTGGGAGCTGCTGCGCGTGCAGCTGCAGCGGGCCGGCCGGCACGGCACGGTGCGCCTGCCGACCGAGCTCGTGGTGCGCGGGTCGACAGGACCCGCGCCCGACACACCGTGACCGCGCATTTCTGTCACGGGCGTTGACAAGCACTGCTGCGGCGCCGCAGTGTCCACCGATCGAGAAAACGTTTACCAGATCGATCTTGCTCATCGAGGCGTACTCAGCCCCGCTCAAGGAGCCCAGCCATGCGTACTCGCCCCAAGTCCGCAAGAATCGCCACACCCGCCGCCCTCGCCACCGCCGTCGCAATGCTCGCCTGCAGCGGCGTTGGGCTCGCCGAGCCCGCGGCCGGCGTGCCGGCCCGGGCGCAGACCGCCTTCGCACTCGACGCCCACGGCTCCCCGGCCGGCGCCAAGCTCAACCCCGGCATGCAGGGCTTCTCCGTCGAGTCCGCGGACTTCGCCCACGGCTACTTGACCAAGGAGCTGCTCGCCGCGCGCCTGAAGACCCTCGGCCCGCACGGCGTGCTGCGTCTCGGCGGCTACTCCATGGACCTGGTCTGGCCCGCTTTCGGCCCGCACGCCGACGCCCCCGCACCGGCCCAGGCCATCGGCGGCACTGTGGACCAGGCGGACCTGGACGGCCTCAAGAAGCTGCTCGACGCGACCGGCTGGAAGGTCACCCTCGGCGTGCCGCTGAAGTCCCTCATCGACCAGGCGAAGTTGAAGAACCCGGCCAAGGACCCGGCACCACAGGTCACCATGGACCAGGTGATCGAAGAGGTGAAGGCCGCGCACGCCACGCTCGGCAACGACCTGCTCTCCGTCGAGGTCGGCAACGAGTACGACAACGTCACCACTCTCACCCCGGCCGAAATGTGGAACACCGTCAGGCACTACCAGGCCGCCATCGACGACGCGCTTCCGCACGCCCATCTGAAGATGACCGGCCCCTCGGCCAACACCGCGCTCACCAATTCCGTCATCGACGGCTTCGCCGACGCCGCCCTCGCCGACGGCGCCAACGCCCCCGAGCGCACCCTCGCCGAGATGGCCTCGCACCTGTACGCGGGCAGCCACTGCGGCACCTCGACCGCCACGATGACCCAGTTGGTGTCGCCGGACACGTATATCAAGGCCCGCACCAAACTGCAGGGCATCAGGGCGGTCGGCGACAAGTTGCGCCACACCGTGCCGATGACCCTCAACGAGTCCAACAGCGCCTCGTGCAGCGGCCAGCCGGGCGTGAGCGACGCCTACGGTTCCTCCCTGTGGGCGCTCGACCACCTGCTGGAGACCGCCCAGAACGGCGTCAGCCGCCTGCTGTTCCACACCAACACCGCTGCGGTCTGTGGCGACTTCAAGCCCCGCGACTCGGCCGACTACCCCATCTCCTACCGCTACTACGGTGCCTTCTGCGCCGCCGATCAGGCACAGCTCGACTCGCATCAGCTCTCCGCCGCCCCGCTCTACTACGGCCTGTGGGCCTTCCGCCAGCTGCCCGAGGGCCGCTTCGTCGACCTGGGGCTGCCGGACGAGGCCCTGGGCAAGCTGCGCGCGTACGGCATCCGGGGCGAGGACGGAAGGCTGCACGTGGTGCTCATCAACATCCAGGACCCCGCGGCCGCGGACGCCACCGACGACACCGTCACTCTCAAACTTCCCCATGGCTTCCCTGGCGGCCGGCAGACGACCCTCGCGTCTTCGGCGGCGGGCGGTCTGTCCTCACTGGACACTTCGGCCATCACCCTCGGCGGCGCCTCGGTCACCCCGGCGGGCACCGCCGACCGGGCACCGCAGAGCACCCGCCTGCCCTCCGACGCGCCCATCACGGTGGCACCCGGCACTGCGCAGATCATCACGATCACCCGCTGACGCTCGCGCATCCGAACGACCGGGTCTTCCACGCCGTGCATGTGGTCAGGGCGGCACCCGTTCCCGCACGGGCGCCGCCCATTCGGTCGGCCGGCACCGTGACACTCTCGCCATCGAACTGAGCGTTGTCCGGGGCAAGTCACCGAACGACCGTGATCCGTATGTGATCAGTGCCTCGTACTCTCCATGACCAGGGGATTCACGGGATGAGCGGTCAAGGCGGGGACAGTGATGACATACCGGCGCGCGGCGATACCGGCACTGATCGGAGGGCTGCTGCTCACGGCACTGCTGTGGTGGGCAGGGGCGAGTGCGCAGGCACTGCACCTGCCGGGCACAAGCGGCGTGATCGGCAGCCAGGCCGCCGCTGACCTCGAACGCTGGCTCGCCCCCTGGTCGTACGACCCTCCGGCCTCGGTTCAGGTCGGCGCCGAAGTGTCCGGCGGGATCGGGGACACGGCCGAGACCGACAGCACCCGCTATCTCGCGCTGTACGCCACCGCGCTGCAGATCCGGTTCTTCGCGGTCTTCGCCTTCTTCGTGCCCGTGGCGCTGCTCCTGGTCCGCAGGCTGCCGCCGGTGCACGGCCGGACGACGGCCGCGCTGCTCGCGCTGTGGGCCTGGGGCCTCGTCGCCGGGACCCTGGCGGTGACCGTCTCCGCGCCGTGGCTGATCGCCTCGCACGGGCACGGCAGTTACCGCTTCCTGCCGCAACTGGCGAGCACGATCTCCTCCGGGCGACAGGTTCTGGTGGCGACCGCGCTGGTCGCGGCGGCGGGGACAGTGCTCGCAGCGCGGGTCACCGCCAAGGGCGCCGGTCCGCTCCCGCAGGCCGTCGTCCCGGCTCGCGCCGCCCGCCTGGCAGCCACCGCCGGGACCGCGACGATCGCGCTGTCCCTGGTGGTCCTCTCGTACCAACCGGTCGCCGCCGCCCTCCAGACGGTCTCCCCGGACGGCGGGCTGTTCGCCGAACCTGGCGAACTCCTGCGCCAGTGGCTGCTGCTCGGCGCCTGGGCGGGCCCGGCGGGCGCGCCGCTCGGCGGCTGGCTCCTGCATCGCGCCGGCGACGTGCTGCTGCTGGCCATCGTGTGGTGGGCACTGCGGCGGTTGCCCGGACTCCTCACGCGAGCCACTGTTCCGACGATGGCGATCGGCGCAGTCTGCGCGACCGTCCTCGGTCTGCTGGCGAGCCAGCTGCTGCGGGTGACGCTGGACGGGGCGGACCTGCGCTGGGGACTGCTGTCCCTGTTCGCCGGCATTGGCGACGGCGTCCCGGCCGCACTGACCTGCGGCCTGGTGGCAGGAGTCGCGGCTGCCATCACGCTGCGAGTCGCCGTGGGCCGCGCGGAGACCACCGCGGCCACGGCTTCCGTCCAGGTCGCCGCCCGACCCTAGTACTGCAGGCCATGCAATTCTCCGCAGCGTCCGCACGCTGCCACGTATTCTCGCCCGGAGCATATCGAGCGAAGGACAGCGCACGTGGTGGACAGCAGCAAGGATCACGGCCGCACGTTCCCCGGCGGTCCGGGTGTGGAGGCGCCGGAGCGCATCTCGCTCGGCCTCCCGCGCGCTGTCGCTTCAGGGCAAGGTCGCCGTCAGCCATGTCTTCTGCCTGTCGGAGCTGACAGCCCTCGAACTCGGTCGGATCGCAGATGACTTGGCCGAGGCGGGTATCTCCCTGACGACGGTGGCGCCCGACTCGAAGCTGGTCCTTCCCCTCGACCGGCTGCGGGACCACGGAGTCCACGTCGGCCTCGGTACCGACGGCGTACGCGACGCGTGGAGCCCCTTCGGCAACGCGGACATGCTGCACCGTTCGCACCTGCTGGCCTGGGTCCAGGACGTGCGCCTGGACGAAGAGCTGGAAGCCGCCTTCCGGGCGGGCGCCGACGGCGGCGCCCAGCTCCTCGGCCTGCCCCGGGTCGACTTGAAGCCCGGCTCCCCGGCCGACTTCTTCCTCGTGCGCGGCGAGTGCCTGCCCCAGGTCGTGGTGGACCTGCCCGCGCGGGACATGGTGGTGCGCGCCGGACGGATCATCGCCAAGGACGGCGAACTGACCCACTAGCGAGTCCCCCGGGAAGCATGCCCGCTCCCGCCTCGGTCGCCGCGCTGCGGCCCGGGGCGGGAGCGTACGAGATCACCGCGGCGCAGGATGCGTTCGGTATGGCGGTCCCGGCATCTCCGGAGGTGGGTCGGCGTGTGCATGCGGGCGTCCGGGGTGGTGGTCCCGTGTCTCCGTAACCAGTGCCTCTCGTTCGGATCATGCTGGGCGGACTGAGTCGCAGCGCTCTGAGAGTGGCTGTGAACGTGCCGGCCCGACGTGGCCCGTGCAGGCTCGGCAGAGGGCGCCCCCTGCCGCGATGAGTTCCGGCCGGATCGCGAGTCTGTTCTGGTGAGCGTCGTAGGACGTCGTACGACGCTGCCCGGCACGAGACACCACGGAGGACACCATGACGACCCCGCCCGGCAACGCGAGCAGCAACCTCCCCGGCAAGCCGCCAGTCGTCGACCTGGCCACATGGCAGGCGGTACGCGACAAGCTGCTGGTCCGCGAGAAGGCGCACACCCGTGAGGGCGACGCGATCGCCGCGGCCCGGCGGCGGCTGCCGATGGTCGAGCTCGACGGCACGGTCGAGGTCACCGGTGTTGACGGGCCGGTCCCCTTCTTCGACCTGTTCCAGGGCCGCGACGAGCTCGTGGTCTACAAGCACATGTGGTACGACGGCGCGCCGCACCAGGGGCAGTGCGAGGGCTGCACCACCACGGCCTGGCACGCGAAGGACGCCGTCTACCTCAACGCCCGGGGCGTCTCGTTCGCCGTCCTGACCTCGGGACCGTGGGACGAGGTGGCTCCCTACGTCGAGTTCATGGGCTACACGCAGCCCTGGTACTCGGTGCGGGACGTGGACGCGCCGGTCGGCGGAGCAATGGGGCGCATCGTCTGTTTCCTGCGCGACGGTGACCGCGTGTTCCTGACCTACTCCACGACGGGCCGTGGCAACGAGCCGGTCAACGGGTCCCTCAGCCTGCTCGACATGACGCCCTACGGCCGCGGCGAGGCGTGGGAGGACAACCCCGAGGGCCGGCCCGTGATCGGCGATGTCCGTGAGGGGCACCCGGCCGAGGGCCGCCAAGCCTGCTGGTACTGGCGCTCGGACGCCGACGGCGTCGCCACCTGGGGGCCGACCAGTCGGCCCGTGCCGCAGTGGACCCGCCCCGGCGCGACCCCCGTGGAGACCCTCGGCCGCCAGGGCCACCACCACTGACGCGCCTTCGTCGACGGCGTCGGCAAAACGTGTTGGGTGCCAGGCGGAAACTCCGGACGATGTGAACGGCCACCGCGCGCTCGATCGGCGGGCGGTTCGCCCGGAAGGTGAAGGACGCCTGGCCGACTTCCCGCCGCAGCGGACCGTCCAACGCCCTGTTCCGCCGGTGGACCCGCACGCGAGGCTCGACGGGGCGCGGTCGTCCCTATGATGGTGCGCTGACCAACGCCGCCGCCGAATACCCGATCCGGCCCGGCATCGCCGCGTTCATCCATGCAGAGGACCTGCCCATGCCCATCCGCCGGATCGCCACTCTGGCCGCGGTGCCCGCGACCCTACTGCTCCTGGTTGCATGTGGGAACAGCAAGGTGCACGGCACCATAACCGAGAAGGAGTACAAGCCCGCCCGCACCACGTGGAGCACCGAGTCGGTCACGAAGAAGCAGTGCACCACGTCTCGTAGCGGGGGCAAGACCAAGAGGTCGTGCCACACGGTGCAGACCGGTACCCATCGCGTCCCGCACCGCCATCCCGCGTGCTGGCAGATCGAACTGGACGACGACGCACACGAGCTGTGCATCGCCAAGGCCCGGTGGGACAAGGTGCGTGTCGGCGACCGGTGGTGAGCCGCCGCGATCGGTACCGGATGGCCGGCGCTGTCCGCTTACGACCTCCCCGTGGTCGTTTGCGCAATTGGGGCATGGTCACGCGGGCCTGACCAAGGTTCATGCCTCGACAACCTCGTCGGTCACCAGCACGTCACCGTGACGCGGTCACGCGGGTTGCCACAGCTCGACCCGATTGCCCTCAGGATCGGTGACCCAGCCGAATCGACCGACACCGTCCATGTCCTGCGTCTCTTCGGCCACCTCCGCTCCCTTGGCGCGCAATTGCGCGAGCATCGCATCCAGGTCGCGGACCCGGAAGTTGAGCATGGTCTGCTGGGCGCGGGACCCGAAGTAGTCGGTCTCGGACTCGAACGTCGCGAACACCGTCGGCCCGGCCCCCTGACGCCACAGACCGTTCTCATCGGCGTCCAGGCCGAGGCAATCGCGATACCACGCGCCCAGGGACACCGGGTCGGCCGCCCGCATGAAGTACCCACCGATTCCAAGTACACGTTCCATGCCGCTATCTTGCCAGGACGGCGATCGGGCGAGCCGGCACCACACCATCGCCCGCTTCACACCGTTCCTAGCCGGCGCACATAAGCGAGTCCTGGACCCACGGCTGTGTACTGGGCGCATCCCGAACGATTTTGGATGCACTGGTCCCCCGCTTTCGCTTCCCGCTCGGCGACGACCCTCCAGGGGGCCGGTCCGTGGTGGGCGGGCGGGTGCTCGCAACCCCCGCCCCGATCGCGGGGGAGCTCGTCAGCACTCCCCCTCCAGGGATTCCGTGAGGCGGCCCAGCAGCCGGGCGATGTCTTGATCTGGGTCCGGAAAATCGTTCGCACCCTCTCGGCGCGGGTGGCTAACGTTCCTCGACGTGGACTACGAAGATCCCAAAGACCTGGTCCGGCGCGGGTACGACGCGCTCTCGCTCCGCTATGACCAGGCGTACGGCTCCGAGACGAAATACCAGCCGTGGATCAGCGAACTGATCGGTCGGATCCCGGCTGGAGGCACGGTGCTGGATCTGGGGTGCGGAAGCGGGGTACCCGTCGCCCGGACCCTGACGACCGCAGGTCATCGCGTTACGGGCGTCGATATCAGCGAGGTGCAGATCCGCAGGGCACGGGAGCTCGTGCCACAGGCCGAGTTCATCCGCGCCGATGCTACGGCCATGGACTTCGAACCGTCCTCGTTCGACGCGATCGTCTCCTTCTACGCACTGATCCACATCCCCCTTGATGAACAGCTTCCACTGCTGGAGAAGATCGCCGGATGGTTGCGCCCCGGCGGTTGGTTCCTGGGCACCACCGGCAACCGGGCTTGGACCGGCATCGACGAGGACTGGCTGGGTGGCGGGACGGCCATGTGGTGGAGCCACGCGGACGCCACCACCAACCGAGCCTGGATCACTCAAGCCGGCCTGGTCGTCGAGCAGGAAGAGTTCATACCTGAAGGCGATGGCGGGCACGCTCTGTTCTGGGCCCGCCGCCGCCACTGAAGTTGAACTCGTGGCGTCGCAGGGGCTGGCGCCCCCAGCTGGGGGGAACTGCTTCTCGCTGAATCGCGGCGGCCTCGGGAACTACTCAGACTCCCGATCCGGTTCTGTCACCGCCTGTGGCGGTCACAGCCTCGACCGAACTACTTGTCCGCAGCAGCAGGCGGCGGGGCAGTGCTGTCGCGGATCACGAGTTTCGTGGGTACGAGCGTTGTGCCGTGTTCCGCCCCGACATGGCGCATCCGCCGCAGGACACCCTCGACGCACAGGCGTCCCACTTCGGCGAAGTCCTGGTGAACCGTGGTCAGCGGAGGCAGGAAGGAGCCGGCCTCGGGGATGTCGTCGAAGCCGATGACGCTGACGTCATCGGGAATCATCCGGCCTCGCTCGTGCAAGGCACGCAAAAGCCCCAGTGCCATCTGGTCGTTGGCGGCGAACACCGCCGTACAGTCCTTCTCGTCGGCAAGTTCCACACCTGCCCGATAGCCGGACTCCGCCGACCAGTCGCCTCTCACAACGTGCGGCAGGACGCAGCCCGCCGCGGCGAGTTCGGCGCGCCAGGCATCGGCACGGCGTTGTGCCGCAAAGGACTCCTCGGGACCGGCCAGATGCCAGACCGTGCGATGGCCGAGGTCCAGCAGGTGCCGCACAGCAGCACGGGCTCCCCCGGCCTGGTCGGTGTCGACCACGGTGTATCCGTCGCCCGCGTCCGAGTCGGCGACGACGACCTGGACATGAGGGGGCAGCGAGATGGTCGCCGCATCGAGCAGGTGCACTTCCATTATGACAATGGCTGCGTCGACGGCGAGCTCTCCCAGCCGGGAGAAGGCGCCACGCACCTCGTCCTGAGTGGGGACGGCGACGGGCAGGAGCGTGACGGCGTAGCCCTCCTGCGCCGCGGACGTGGCGATCGCCTCCAGGGTGCGCATGTTGCCCGTGGTGGAGAGGTTGAAGGTGATGACTCCGATGGTGCGGAATTCGCCGCTCTTGAGGGCCCGGGCTGCGCTGTTGGGCCGGTAGCCCAGCTCGTTCATGGCCGCCAGCACCTGCTGGCGGGTCTCTTCGGTGACGCCCGCGTATCCGTTGGACACCCGGGAGACGGTCTGTGAAGAGACGCCGGCCAGGCGGGCGACATCCGCCATGGACGCGCGCTGTGTGCGACGCACGGTCCGCTTGCCCGTGCGCGTGCGTGCTCGGTCCTTGCCCGTCGAGGCGCTGTCCGCGGTGTCCACCCGTCTCCCTTCTTGCCTGAGTCGCAGTTTCGGCAGGCGACCCTTGACCACCAACATTGGCGCAGTGTAGACATGCCGCCATCAGATGTTTACGTAAACATAACAGCCCGGGGTTCTCTTCGGCGCGGCATGTTTACGTAAACATCGCGGCGGCGGGCGACGCCGGTTCCGAGAAGGACGAGCGAGGAACGACATGACGACGCTACAACCCCCTGCGGCCATACCCCGTCATCCGGCCCGGCCTGCGGCGAAACGGGACCGCCGTTCGTGGACGGGGTGGGGGTTCATCGGACCCTTCGCGGTGGTCTTCGTCTTCGTCTTCCTGGCCCCGATCGCCTATTCGATCTACCTGAGCCTCTTCCGTGACAAGCTCATCGGCGGCACGTCCTTCGTGGGCCTGGACAACTACCAACAGGCCCTGCACGACACCCAGTTCTGGGACTCCCTGGGGCGGGTGTCGCTGTTCCTGCTGATTCAGGTGCCGATCATGCTGGGTATCGCCCTGCTCGTGGCACTCGCCCTGGACAGCGGGCGGCTGTACGGCAGGGACTTCTTCCGGATCTCGATCTTCCTGCCGTATGCGGTGCCCGCCGTGGTCGCCACGCTGATGTGGGGCTTCATGTACGGCACCCGCTTCGGTCTGGTGAGCGACATCAACGACGCCCTCGGCGTATCGCTACCCAACCCGCTCGGGCCCAATCTGATCCTGGCGTCGATCGGCAACATCGTGACCTGGGAGTTCGTCGGCTACAACATGCTGATCTTCTACTCCGCGCTCCGCGTCATCCCGGCATCGCTGTACGAGGCCTCGCAGATCGACGGCGCCGGGCAGATCCGCGTGATCACCGCCATCAAGCTCCCCGCCATCCGCGGTGCCCTCGTCATCGCGACGATCTTCTCGATCATCGGCACCTTCCAGCTGTTCAACGAGCCGAGCATCCTGCAGAAGCTCGCGCCGAACTCCATCACCACCGACTACACCCCGAACTACTACACGTACTCGCTGTCCTTCTCGGGCCAGCAGCACAACTACTCCGCGACGGTCGCCATCGTCATGGGCCTGATCACCATGGTCATCGCCTACGTCGTCCAGCTGCGCGGCATGCGCAAGGGAGCGTGAAGCGATGAGCAGCCCCGTCACCACCCTCACTCAGCCATCAGTTCCTTCGGCCGGCTCCACCCCCCGCCTGCGCACGCCGCGCCGGCACAGCCCGGGGCGCCCACGGCGCAGCGTGGAGCTGACCGTGCTCACCGGTCTGGTCCTCCTCTACTCCCTGGTGCCGCTGGCATGGCTGATCATCAGCGCCACCAAGACCCAGGAGGGGCTGGCCCATTCCTTCGGGCTGTGGTTCAACGGCGACTTCGCCCTGTGGGACAACATCCGGGAGACGTTCACCTACAGCGATGGCGTCTTCACCCGCTGGCTGCTGAACACCGTGCTGTACGTCGTGGTCGGGGCCGGTGGCGCCACCTTGCTGGCGGTCCTGGGCGGCTACGCCCTGGCGAAGTTCAAGTTCCCCGGCAAACGAACCGTCTTCGCCGTCGTCATCGGTGCCGTCGCGGTGCCGGGAACCGCCCTGGCCGTCCCCACTTTCCTGATGTTCAGCAAGATGGGGCTGACCGACACCCCGTGGTCGGTGATCATCCCGTCCCTCATCTCACCGTTCGGCCTCTATCTGATGTGGGTCTTCGCCTCCGAGGCCGTCCCCGACGAACTGCTGGAGGCCGCCCGCATCGACGGCGCGGGCGAACTACGCACCTTCTTCCAGGTCGTCCTGCCACTGCTCGCACCCGGCATCGTGACCGTCTCGCTGTTCACGATGGTCGCGACCTGGAACAACTACTTCTTGCCGCTGATCATGCTCAAGGACCCGGACTGGTATCCGCTGACCCTGGGCCTGAACAGCTGGAACGCGCAGGCCGCCACCGCCGGCGGCACGCCCGTCTTCAACCTGGTGATCACCGGCTCGCTGATCACCATCCTGCCGCTGATCGCCGCGTTCCTCCTGCTGCAGAAGTACTGGCAGTCCGGGCTCGCCGCCGGAAGCGTCAAGGAGTAACCCCGCAGCCCCACACACCCGGTCTCCCCCACAGATTCAACCCTCATCAGGCACGGTTTCGGCCACGACGAAGTGGAAGCACTCCCATGCACATGAACCCCCGCCGCCTGCTGCGCGGCCTCGCCCTGGTCTCGGCCCTCGCCTTGGGGGCGACCGCCTGCGGCGGCTCCGAAGACAACAGCTCCAGCACGAAGGCGGTCTCCTCCAAGGACATCGATGCGGCCTTGAAGAAGGGCGGCACCCTCACGGTGTGGGCCTGGGAGCCCACGCTGAAGCAGGTCGCCGCCGACTTCCAGAAGGAACACCCGGCCGTCCACGTCAAGCTCGTCAACTCGGGGACCGGCAACGACCAGTACAAGGCCCTGCAGAATGCCATCTCCGCGAAGAAGGGCGTCCCCGACGTCGCGCAGATCGAGTACTACGCACTGGGGCAGTACGCGCTGACGAAGGGGCTGGACGACCTGACCCCGTACGGCGCCGACAAGCTCGCGAGCAAGTACTCCCCCGGCCCGTGGAACTCCGTGAAGTCCGGCAGCAAGAACGTCTACGCGCTGCCGATGGACTCCGGGCCCATGGCCCTCTTCTACAACAAGAAGGTCTTCGACAAGTACAAGATCAAGGTGCCGACGACGTGGGACGAGTACCTCACGGCGGCCCGCACCCTGCACAAGGCCGACCCCAAGGCGTACATCGCCAATGACACCGGCGACGCCGGTGAGACCACCAGCCTGCTGTGGCAGGCCGGTTCGCGCCCCTACAAGGTCGACGGCACGAACGTGAAGATCGACTTCTCCGACGCCGGCGCCCAGAAGTACACCGCCGTCTGGCAGAAGCTCCTCGACGAGAAGCTGCTCGCGCCCATCACCGGCTGGAGCGACGACTGGTACAAGGGGCTGGGCGACGGCACCATCGCGACCCTGGCCACCGGAGCCTGGATGCCCGCCAACTTCGCCACGGGCGTGCAGGGTGCCTCCGGCGACTGGCGCGCCGCACCGCTGCCCGCGTGGACCGCCGGCGACAAGGCCAGCGCGGAGAACGGCGGCAGCTCCCTGGCGCTGCCCACACTGGGCAGGAACAAGGAACTCGCCTACGCCTTCACCGAGTACGCGAACGCCGGCAAGGGCGTGCAGACCCGGCTCAAGGCGGGCGCCTTCCCGGCGACCACCGCCGATCTCCGGTCCAGCTCGTTCCAGAACACCGCGTTCCCGTACTCCGGCGGACAGCAGGCCAACAAGATATTCGCCGAGTCGGCCGCGAACGTCGCCTCCGACTGGTCGTACCTGCCCTACCAGGTCTACGCCAACTCGATCTTCAACGACACCGTCGGCAAGGCCTACATATCCGGCACCAAGCTGACCGACGCTCTGAAGAGCTGGCAGGACGCCTCCGTCAAGTACGGAAACGAGCAGGGCTTCACCGTTCAGAAGTAACCGCTCAGAAGCAGCCGCCCGGAGGCTGCCGCTGAGGAGCAAGCTCGCAGCGGCAGCCTCTCCGAAGCAACCACGCATCACCTCGCGCCACCCGTGCAGCGGAAGGACCACCATGATCTCCACCCTCCTGTCCCAGTTGAAGCACGGGCCGGACGGTGATCGCACTCCCCGCCTCGCCTACGGAGCCGACTACAACCCGGAGCAGTGGCCACGCGAGGTGTGGGCGGAGGACGTACGGCTGATGCGTGAGGCCGGCGTCAACATCGTCTCCGTGGGGATCTTCTCCTGGGCCCGCATCCAGCCGGCCGAGAACGAGTGGGACTTCTCCTGGCTCGACGAGGTCATGGACCTGCTGCATACGGGAGGCATCGGAGTCGACCTGGCCACCGCCACCGCGTCTCCGCCCCCCTGGCTCACCACGGCGCATCCGGAGATCCTCCCGGTGACCGCCTCCGGTGAGACGGTGTGGCCGGGGGCGCGGCAGCACTGGCGTCCCACCTCGCCCGTCTTCCGCGAGCACACGCTGCGCCTGGTGCGGACGATGGCCGAGCGGTACGCGAACCATCCCGCGCTGGTGGCCTGGCACGTCTCCAACGAGCTGGGCTGCCACAACATCTACGACTACTCCGACGACGCCGCCCGCGCCTTCCGCGACTGGCTGCGCGCCCGGTACACCACACTCGAAGGACTCAACCACGCCTGGGGCACCGCGTTCTGGTCCCAGAGGTACAGCGACTGGAAGCAGATTCTGCCGCCCCGGCTGGCCGCCTCCCACCCGAACCCGACGCAGCAACTGGACTTCAAGCGCTTCTCCTCCGACGCGCTGAAGGAGTATCTGCGCGCGGAGCGGGACGTGCTGCGCGAGATCACGCCCGATGTTCCCGTCACCACGAACTTCATGGTCATGGGCGGCACCAAGGGGATGAACTACGCCGACTGGGCTGATGAGATCGACTTCGTCTCCAACGACCACTACGTCACGCCAGGCCCCCAGGACCGCGACGAACTGTCCTTCTCCGCCAACCTCGTCAGCGGTATCTCGGGCGGACGTCCGTGGTTCCTCATGGAGCACTCCACCAGCGCCGTCAACTGGCAAGCCGTCAACCTGGCCAAACGTCCTGGCGACCTCGCCCGCGACTCGCTGCTGCACGTCGCGCACGGCGCCGACGCCGTGTGCTTCTTCCAGTGGCGACAGTCGGCGGCCGGCGCCGAGAAATACCACTCGGCGATGGTGCCGCACGCCGGGGCCGACAGCGACGCCTTCCGCGCGGTGACCGACCTCGGCCGGACCCTCAGGACACTGGCTCCGGTCGCCGGGTCCGAGCGGGAAACGGCACGCGTCGGAATCGTCTTCGACTGGGAGTCGTGGTGGGCGAGTGAGCAGGACTCCCATCCCACTTCCCTCCTCGACTACCGCAAGGAGGCGCTCGACTGGTACTCCGCCCTCCTCGCCCTCGGCATACGGGCAGACGTCGTCACCGCGCAGGCCGACCTCGACCGATACCGGCTCCTGATCGCGCCGGTGCTGCACGTCGTCCCCGCCGCGCTGGCCGAGGAACTCACCCGGTACGCCGAGAACGGCGGCCACCTGGTCACCACGTACTTCTCCGGCGTCGTCGACGAGAACGACCACATCTGGCTCGGCGGATACCCGGGAGCCCTGCGCGATCTGCTCGGTATCCGCATCGAGGAGTTCGGCCCCCTGCTCGACGGCGACACGGTCGAAGTCGCGCTGGACGGCAACACGTTGGGCACTCTGTGGACCGACCTGATCACCGTCACCGACCCCGAGGTGGAGGTGATCGCCGAGTATCGCAGCGGTGCGTACGCCGGCCGGCCCGCCGTCACCCGCCGCACCGTGGGCCAGGGTTCGGCCTCCTACATCTCCACCCGGCTGGGTGCGGAGGGTCTCACCGTTCTGCTGACGAAGCTGCTCGCCTCTGCCGATGTCAGCAGTGAACTGCCCGACGGGGCAAGGGGAACTGTCGAGTTGATCGTGCGCCGCGACGACGACAGCCGCTACCTCTTCCTGGTCAACCGGACCGACGAGACGGTGCCGGTGACGGGACTCGCCGGAGACCTCCTGATCGGTCGGGTAGGCGATGACGATGGCCTCGTTCTGTCCCCCAGGGGCGTCGCCGTGCTGCGGCAGCCCGCGACCTGACGACGGGGTTCATCGCATGCAGCACGGCCCCCTGACACCCCCCTGGGCCTTCAGGCAACCCGTTCGAGATTCACTACGTCGCGCGGCATCAAGGGGTGGGTATCGCCGCACCTTGAATCCCGAGCCGGGGCCGGTTGCGAGAGTGCTGGCCACAGCCGCTCGCCGGTCGCTGTCACGAGCACTTCTGCGACGGACCTAGGACCAGCGCCCGATGGGCGCGTGCTCGTCTGCTCGCTAGGGTCCTCGTGATGAGCAGTCGGCGTACGGCAGCTCCGTTCCGACCGGGGGTAGCACATGCCGGCCAATGCCACAGCCCATGTACGCATCGCTCGTCCGTCACGTGACCTGGGTGCGGCGGAACAGTTCTGGATCTCGGGTCTGGGTCTCGACGTTCTGTACCAGCATGCGGCGGATGGCACGCCGGGCGGCCACTCGCTCCTGATGGTCGGCTGGCCGGGTGCCGGGTGGCATCTGGAGCTCGTGCATGATCCCGCCGCACCCGTGGATCCACAGCCGACCCCCGAGGACCTGCTGGTGATCTACCTCGGCGAGCCGGTGCCTGCTTCCCTGGTCGAACGCCTCGAACGGCACGGCGGGAAGCGGGTAGCGGCGCACAATCCGTATTGGGATACGTGGGGCGTGACGCTCCAAGATCCGGACGGCTACCTGCTGGTCCTTTCCACCAGGGACTGGTCCAACTCCTAAGGGCTGTCCCGTAATCCCCGGTGGATCAGCGCGCGGCGTCGGATGCGGTGCATCGCAAGGCGGAGGAGCGTCCTCATACTGGGCGTATTCGGGCGTTCCGACAACGCAGCGAGGTGCCGTAGCTGTCGTCGTGCGCCCGCCAGGGGTTACGGGACAGCCCTTAGGGCGCGTATCGGGTTGTGATCAATGAGCACCGCGGCTTCCGGGGCGGGCGCCCCGTCGGGGGTACGGGGCCCGGCGGTCTGCGGCTGTGCCGTGTGGGCGCGAGTGACCGGAAGCGATGCCGGAGGCAGGCAGCGAGGTCATGGGACCCCGGCTGCGTGCCCGGCGGGACGGTGTGTCAGACCATGGCGAGCCGGTCCACCAGCAGTTCCACCCTGCGCTCGGTGTCCTCCGGCGGGAGCCGTCGCGCCCGGGTCAGGGTGGCCAGCCCGTGCAGGGCCGCCCAGAACGTCTCGGTGAACAGTGCCGGGTGGACGCCGTCCCCGGCGACCTCGCCGAGGTTCTCCAGCAGGGCGGCGAAGGCGTCCTTCAGCGGCTCGGGGGTGTCCTCGTGTGCGAACGCCAGGCCGCCGTCGAGCTGGAACATGGCGTCGTAGACCGCCGGGTTGAGTTCGGCGAAGTCGAGGTAGGCACGGGCGAGGGCGGCGACCCGGGTGCGGGGGCCGTCCGCGCCGGAGGTCGCGGCCCGCAGCGCCGCGGCCATCTCGGCGGCACCCTCGAGGGCGACGGCGCCGATGATCTCGCGCTTGCCGCGGAAATGGCTGTAGAGGACGGGCTGGCTGTATTCGATGCGCTCGGCGAGCCGGCGGGTGGTGACCGCGTCCCAGCCCTGCTGCTCGGCGAGTTCGCGGGCCGTGGCCACGATGAGGCGCTCGCGGCCCGCCCGTTCGCGCTCCTTGCGTTCCTGTACCGACATGATTCGATCCTAGCACTGCTAGACAATCGAGCGGCAGAAGCCTTAGCGTTGCTTCATCAGCTAGCAGCGCTAGATCCCAGGAGGGGTCATCATGCTCAACGCACTCCAGGTCTTCACCACCGTGGTCGTCGGCGTGATGGTGGGGGTGGAGTTCTCCGTCGCCTTCGTCATCAATCCGATCCTCAACGCACTCCCCGGTGACAGTGGCCAACTCGGCCGCGCCCACGGGGGCCGGATGCTCGGCGCCGTGATGCCGGTCTGGTACATCACCTCGCTCGTCCTCGTCGCGATCTGGGCCATCGCCGGATGGCACCACCACGGCACCGGCCTCGTCGTCACCGCCGCCGCGCTGCTGATCCTCAGCGTGATCATGTCGATCCTGCTGCTCGTCCCGATCAACAACCGGGGCAAGACCTGGACCCCTGACAACCGGCCCGCCGACTGGAAGCAGCAGATGAACCGCTGGGACCGCCTCCACTACGTCCGCGTCGCCGTCATCATCGCCGCCTTCGCCCTGCTGGTCGCCGCCCTCACCTGAGCCCGCGGGCCGACACCGCGCTGGTCGGCAATCGCATTTTCCCCGGAGCTGTTCGCGGACGGTGATCGCGCGCGCAGACCGCCCGGGCGTAGGCTTCGCCCAGCATGGACGCGGCGGGGGGCGGAGCACATGACGGCTGAGTCAACACCGAGGTGGGGGTCGACCCTCGATTCGGTCGTGGTGTACGCGCAGGGCGCGGTCTGCCGACGGCTGGCCCGGGGCAGTGTGTCGCCTGACGGCCGGGTGCGAGTGACGGGACTGCCCCGCTCGCTGGACCCGGGCTCGCTGCGGGCCCGGGTCCTGGGCGCCCCCGCGGTGCGCGTCACCGAGGCCCGGGTGGAGGTCGAGGCCGAGCCGCTCCGCACGGGCACGGCCGACGAGTTGCGGCGCGAGGTCGAGCGGCTGAGCGACGAGTACGCGGCGGCACAGGGACGCCGGGACCGACAGCTGAGCCTGGTCGAGGAGGTCGAGGCCCTCCACCCGGTCCCACCTGCCCGCAGGCGCGAGGACCCGCACCGCCGCACCCCGGTCGACGCGTGGCTGGAGCTAGCCGACTTCGTCGACGAGCGGCTGACGGGACTGCACAACCGCCTCGTCGAGCTGGAGGAGGCACTGCGCAACGTCGAGCACGAGCTCACCGTCGCCGCCGACAGGCTCGCCCGCGCCTCCACCGATGCGCCGTCAGCACACGTGGAGACCACGGTCTGCGCGGTCCTGACCCTCGACGGCACGGGTGATGCGGAGGTGGAGCTGGAGCTGGAATACGGGGTGCCGGGCGCCGTCTGGGTGCCGGCCTACCGCCTTACTCACCGTCAGGGCGACGGCAGCGGCCGTCTGGTGCTGCGCGCCTCGGTCGCCCAGCGGACCGGCGAGGACTGGACCGGCGTTCGCATCGCCCTGGCCACCGCCGATCTTCGACGCCGCACCGACCTGCCGAGGCTCCGCTCGATCCGGATCGGACGCAGTCAGCCCGCCCCCGCGCCTTCTGGCTGGCGCGAGCCCCCGGCCGGGCTCGTCGACCTGTTCTCCGGTTACGACGCGGCAGGCCCCGGCCCGGCCACGAGCGTCGCACGCGCGGCTGTCGGGGCCGGCCCCGCGCCCATGGGTGTCGCGGGTGGCTCCGCATCCGGTCCCGTTCCGCCGCCACCGCCTCCCCCGCCGCCCGCACCGCAGAGCTACGGCGGTCCGCCGGCCGCGGTGCCGGTGCCCGGCGGCGCAGACGGCGCTCCCCCGGAAGTGTTCGGCGGCGGGATGCCCGCCCTCGCGCAGCCAGGCGGGTCGCGACCGGGCAACAGGCCGCGTACCGGCGGCGGGTCCTTCGCGGGTGCCCCCGCAGCCATGGCGCCCGCGGCTCCTGGCCGGGCTGCGCCGCCACCCCCTCCGGCACCGGTAGCCGGTCCGCCGCAGCCGAGCGGCGCCGAGCTCGACTATGCCGCCCTGGTTCTGTGCGGCCCCGGCGAACAGGGCGGTCGCAGAGGCCGGCTGTTTCCCGACTCCCCCTTCGACCCGGTGGCGGCCGAGTACCGGCGCCGCGCCGAAGCGGTGGTCGCGCTGCCGTTGCCCGGACGGGCCGTGCGGCCTCGTGAGTCGGCGGGTTCCTTCGACCACCGTTTCGATGCCACCGCCCGCGCCGACATTCCGTCGGACGGCACCTGGCACACCGTCACCGTCGGCGAGATCCCGGTCGGCCTGCGTACCGAGTACCTCTGCGTGCCGTCCGTGGAGCAGACCGTGTACGCGACGTTGGTGCTCTCCAACGCCACCGACCAGGCACTGCTGGCCGGCCCGGTGGAGGTCACCGTCGACGACGACTTCCTGCTGACCGCCGCACTGGCCACACTTGCCCCCGGCGGTGTCCGCCGGGTGGGGCTCGGGCCGGCCGAGGGCATCCGGGTCACCCGCCGTACGAACCTGCACGAGTCGACCTCGGGCCTGCGCAACAACACCACCGTGCTTGACCACCGCGTCCACGTGGAGCTGGCCAACCGGCTCGCGAGGCCCGTCACCGTGGAAGTCCGCGAGCAGGTGCCGGTCACCTCCGATCCGGACGTCCGGATCGAGGAACGGGCCGACTGGACGGCACCCGAGGAAGGCACGGGGCCCGATCGCCATGCGCCGGGAACCCGCGTCTGGCGACTGGAACTGCCCGCAGGCGACACCGCCGCCCTCGACGGCGGCTACGAGATCCGCATCCCGACCGGCAAGGCCCTGGTCGGCGGCAACCGCAGGAGCTGACACACGCCATGTCCACGGCCCCGAAGCCGATCGCCCTCCCCGTCACCGCCGTCACGTGCCTCGAGGATCGCGCCCACATCGAGCGCACCGTCGTGCTCGACCTGGAGGCCGGAGTCCAGCGGCTGCGTCTCGGGCCGGTCAGTGCGCTGGCCGTCGACCGGACCCTCCATGCCGAGCTGACCGCCGATCACCCCGCTACCGTGCTCGACGTGCGCATCGTCCGCAGCTGGACGCCGCGCGGGCCGCTGCCGTCCACCGACGACGACTCCGCCCTGCGCCACCGCGTACACATCCTCGAAGAGGAGCAGCTGGCCCTGGGACAGCGACGCGACCGGCTGCAAGCGCGCCTTGACCTGCTCGGCCGCCTCGCCGCCGATCTGCTGCGGGAGATCGGCGAAGGCGCCGGCTCCGGGGAGACCGAACGGCCCCGCTGGGCTCGCGAACTGGACCGGGTGGACGACGAGCGCGACGCGCACGGCGAGCAACTCCGAACAGTGGAGGCCCGGCTGGCTGCCCTCGCCGTCGAACTCGGGGAAGCCCAGCGGGCCATGCATCTCTCCGAGGATGAGCCCGCCGAGCTGGTAGGCCATATCGAGCTGACCGTGGAGGCCGCGGTCGCCGGGCCGGTCGGGCTGCGTCTGAGCCACCTCACCCCGTGTGCACTGTGGCGGCCCGCCTATCGGGCCGTGCTCGACGGGGACTCACTGACACTGGAGACCGACGCGATGGTCTGGCAGCGCACCGGTGAGGACTGGTCGGACGTACGGCTGACATTGTCGACGGCCCGCTCGGCGCTGGCCACCGATCCACCACGGCTGGGCGAGGACCGGCTGACGCTCAAGGACCGCACCGCAGCGGAGCGCCGCACGGTCGACGTCGAGCTGCGCGAGGAGGAGATCGGGGCCCTCGGCCCGGCCCCGGTGCTCGGGCTGCCGGGGGTGGACGACGGCGGAGAGGCGCGGGTGTTGAGATCCCCCGCGCCGGTCTCGGTGCCCGGTGACGGCCGCGCCCACCGAGTGCTGCTCTCCGCATTCACCACGGCCGCCCGCAGTGAGTACGCCTGCTCACCGGAGTTGTCCCCCCTGGTCACCCAGGTGGTGCGGTTCGACAACGTGTCCGGCCACGCGCTGCTCGCCGGGCCCGTGGACCTCGTCCGCGGCAGCGGATTCAGCGGCCGCGGCACGCTGGACTTCACTGCCCCCGGCGCCCCCGTTGAGCTGGCTTTCGGCAGCTGCGACGACTACAGGGTCGTCCGGCATGCCGAGGAGTCCCGCGACTCCGCCGGTATCACCCAGCGGACCGTGGTCACCCGCACGGTCCGGCTGCACCTGTCCCGGTTCTCCGCCCCCGGGGAGCACAGCGAGCGGGTGGTCGTCCTTCGGGAGCGGATCCCTGTCTCCGAGGTCTCGGCGGTGGAGATACACCTGCACAAGGATTCGTGCTTCCCGGCGCCCGATGTGGTCGACGCCGAGGGCATCGCCCGCTGGGACATCACCCTCCCGCCCGGCAGCCGCCGCACGGTCACCCTGGTCTACGAGCTGTCGGCGAGCGCCAAGGTCACCGGACTCTGAGTTCGGCAGAGGGGCACTGGACCGGACCGGGCGCCGCTTCGCGTCGGCACGCCGACGGGCCGCCCGTCAGGCCGGGCGCCTGCGGCTGGGAACTGGCCGCGCTTCACCTCACCGGCATCATCCAGGCCGCACGTTGATGCCCGGTTATGACCTACGGACCGAGATCACACCTGCGTCAGACCGGCGACACAGGAGGGGCACAGCCCACGGTAGGTGATCCGGACCTCGGACACCGTGAAGCCGAACCGCTCCTCCGCCGGGAAGTCGGCCAACGGGTCACCGGCCGGGTGGACATCGCGGATGATGCCGCAGCTGGAGCACACCAAGTGCTGGTGGGGGCGGTGAGCGTTGGGGTCGTAGCGCTTGGCACGGCCGTCGGTGGAGAGCTCCATGACCTCGCCGAGGGAGACCAGTTCGCCCAGGGTGTTGTAGACGGTCGCCCGGGAGATCTCGGGCAGCCGCTCCGCCGCGCGGACGAGCACCTCGTCGGCCGTGAGATGCACATGTTCACCATCGAGGACCTCCGCAACGACACGTCGCTGGGACGTCATCCGCCAACCACGCCCTCGCAGTCGCTCCGGCAGGCCACTCATATCGGTTCACCTGTTCAGGTTCGATGGGACAACGGAAGATCACCCGCTGATGTCCGGCTCTTGTCGGGAAGCGGATGAGGTGACCTTCTGGACCTGGCCTCCGACCTTAACGGCGGTGGTACCGGCAGAGCCAGCTTCACACACATTGTGGCGAGGTCGCCTCTCCGTCATTTGTCAGGCCGTCATATGCCCTTACCATTCTGCTCGTCACTTCGGTGGGGTGAGCAGGATGATAAGAAAAGGCCGCCTCTCTCACATTTCCCAGAGGCCGGAACAGCCATCAGCCGTCGATCCGGAGACCGGGCCCGAACGAATTGGGCTTTCGATTTCTTGTTGCCAGGGATGCTCTGCGTGTTCTCGTAGCAGTGCGGTCCGCGGTGCGCGACCATACGGACGCCGAATCCGCACAATCACCGGTGTCATACGCGAGAAAAGGTTCTTGCCGGCCGAAAGCCCCACGTTGCCGGCCGCGGGCCCGGTAGGCGTCCGGCCGGCGGGCGTCATGGCGTGCCACGAGCGCGGGTCGCTGTGCTCGACACCAGAGACGCGAACAACGTCACGAGCAAGAACCAGCAGATGGAACACCGAGACAGGAAGAAGGACGGACGTGTCCGGCAGCGAAAGCGAGAACCCGGCGATCCCCTCCCCGGCCCCCACGCAGACCGGCCCCAGGACGAACCGGGACTGGTGGCCGAATCAGCTGGATCTTCAAGTGCTCCACCAGCACTCACCTCGATCCAAGCCACTGGATGAGGATTTCAACTACGCAGAAGAGTTCGCGACCCTCGACCCAGACGCGCTCAAGCAGGACGTCTTCGAGGTGATGACGACGTCGCAGGACTGGTGGCCCGCCGACTACGGCCACTACGGCCCGCTCTTCATCCGGATGAGTTGGCATGCCGCGGGTACGTACCGAATTGCCGATGGCCGGGGCGGTGGCGGCTCCGGCGCTCAGCGCTTCGCCCCCCTCAACAGCTGGCCCGACAACGCGAGTCTCGACAAGGCGCGCCGTTTGCTCTGGCCGATCAAGCAGAAGTACGGCCGGAAAATCTCCTGGGCCGATCTTCTGGTCTTCGCCGGCAACTGCGCCATGGAATCCATGGGGTTCAAGACGTTCGGGTTCGGCTTCGGACGAGAGGACATCTGGGAACCCGAGGAAATCTTCTGGGGCCCCGAGGACACATGGCTCGGAGATGAGCGCTACACCGGCGACAGGGAACTCACCGGTCCCTTCGGTGCCGTGCAGATGGGACTGATCTACGTCAATCCGGAGGGGCCCAACGGCAACCCGGATCCGATGGCTGCCGCCAGGGACATTCGCGAGACGTTCGGGCGTATGGCGATGAATGATGAGGAGACGGCTGCGCTCATCATCGGCGGCCACACGTTCGGCAAGTGTCACGGTGCGGTCGATCCCGAGTACATCGGCGCGGAACCCGAGGCCGCCCCCATCGAGCAGCAGGGCCTCGGCTGGAGGAACACTTGCGGCAGCGGCAAAGGCGCAGACGCGCTCACCAGTGGGCTCGAAGGCGCATGGACCTCCGAGCCGACGAAGTGGGACAACGGGTACCTGGACAACTTGTTCAGGTACGAATGGGAGCTGACGACGAGCCCCGCCGGTGCGAAGCAGTGGACTCCCACGGATCCCTCGGCCAAGGACAGTGTGCCTGATGCTCACGATCCGTCGAAGAGGCACGCTCCCATGATGCTGACGACGGATCTGTCGCTGAAGTTGGACCCGATCTACGGGCCGATCGCGAAGAGCTTCCACGAGAGCCCGGAAAAGCTCGCAGTGGCGTTCGCCAAGGCGTGGTACAAGCTGCTGCACCGTGACATGGGACCCCGCTCGCGCTACCTCGGCCCGTGGATTCCCGAGCCGCAACTGTGGCAGGACCCCGTCCCCGACCTCGATCACGAACTCGTCACGGACGAGGACAGTGCCGCCCTCAAGGACAGGATTCTCACCTCGGGACTGTCCGTCTCCCAGCTGGTCACCACCGCTTGGGCGTCGGCGGCGAGCTTCCGCGGCACCGACAAGCGTGGCGGGGCCAACGGGGCACGGATTCGGCTCGCGCCGCAGAGGGACTGGGAGGTCAACGACCTGCCCGAGGTGGCTGAGGTGCTGCAGACCCTTGAGCAGATCCAGCAGGACTTCAACCGCTCGCAGGCCGGCGGAAGGAAGGTTTCACTCGCCGACCTGATCGTCCTGGGCGGGTGCGCGGCCGTCGAGCAAGCCGCGAAGAACGCCGGGTACGACATCTCGGTACCGTTCGCGCCGGGGCGCACGGATGCCTCGCAGGAGCAGACGGACGTGGAGGCGTTCGCCGTGCTCGAACCCAGGGCGGATGGGTTCCGCAACTACCTCCCGGCAGGAGAGAAGCTGTCGCCGGAAACTCTCCTCCTGGACCGCGCCAACCTGTTGGCGCTGACCGCTCCCGAGATGGCGGTTCTGATCGGCGGCATGCGGGCCTTGAACACCGGCTTCGGGCGATCCCCACATGGCGTCTTCACACACCGGCCGGAGGCATTGACCAACGACTTCTTCGTCAACCTGCTGGACATGGGCACGGAGTGGAAGGCGTCGACTTCGGACGCGAACGTATACGAAGGCCGGGATCACGCCACGGGCGAAGTCAAGTGGACCGCCACCGCTGTCGACCTCGTCTTCGGTTCACACGCCCAGCTCCGAGCCATCGCGGAAGTTTACGCATCAGGGGACGCGGGAGAGAAGTTCGTCCGTGATTTCGTGGCAGCGTGGGACAAGGTGATGAACCTCGATCGGTTCGACCTGCGCTGAGCCGGAGGTCCCGGTCGCCGCGCATCGGCGGCCGGGACACCCCGGGGAACCGGGCGGCGTATCGGGGAAAGCGGCGTCTTCCGCTCGCAGGCACTGCTGGACAGCCTCCTGGAGATCGGCTCCGACCGCCTGCTGTTCTCCGTCCAATACCAGTGCGAGTCGATGATGAGCTCTCTCCTGGTTCGGCGAGTGCCCGACCGGCCGGGCTCCATCGCGGTGTTCTCGGGCGTCGTAATGCTCCGCAGCGGACCCGCCTTCACCGACCGCAGCCGGCGGGTCTACATCGCGCATTACTCCAAGGAGATCATCACCGCCAAGGACGACGCGGCCACGCCGCAGGGAGCCGTCGAGCGTTTCCTCGACGGCGGCCGGGTCGTCGCGGAACTCCGACCCGGGAGGTGAGAGGCGATGCGCGACGAGCGAAGCCGTGTGGCGTCCCACCCGCTGTCGTACTACTCGATCCGGATATCGATGCTCTGACCGCCGGTCAGGGTGCGGGTCGCGAGCGGGCGATCACGGCGGCTTCATGGCGCGGGGTGTCGTCTCCGCTTCCGCCCCCGGTCGCGAAGTCCGCTCGCCCGATGAGGTGATAGGTGACGGTCGCCGCCGACAGCGGAACGTTCAGGCTCCGGTGGGTCGCGACTGTCTCACCCGGCAGTACGGTCCCGAAACGCGCCGCGTCCTGCGCCTGTGCCCGGGATGAGCCGAGGTCGGCTGCCGAGGCGGCGGTGAGCTGGAGGCGTAGGTCGTGGACGGAACGCTCGCCCGTGTTGCGGTAGCTGGTGACGACCGTGTTGTCGTCGAGTCGGCGCAGCTTGGCGCGCGCCTGCACCCTGATGCCCTGGGCCGGGGGACGAACTGGATCTCGCCGACGCTGGAGTAGCCGCCGTCGGGTCCGACGTAGCGCAGGCAGCGGTAGCGCGTGGGGGCGGTGACCGCGAACTCGTTCCAGCCGGACGCGGGCTCGTCGGTGATCGTGGGCAGGGTGCGGCAGCCGACCGAGGGACCGTCGGTGCAGCCCTCGAAGCGGCCGCTGTCGTACGCGGATCTCCACGACCCGCCCTTCCTCCGCCGACCGCTTGCTGGCCCGCACCGGACGCCATGACCGTGTGCGCCGCATCTTCTTCGACAGCGTGCCGCGGGAGGTCAGCGACGCCGTCCTGTTTCTCGGTTCGGGCGTGTTGTCCCTACGCTCCGGCCCTCCGTCCCTTCCCCCGTACGGCGCCCGACCATAGGCTGAACGCGCTTTCGGGCAGGTGACACGGGTTGCCGGATACGCAGGGCCAGGGATACGGGAGAGGCAAGGCAGCACCATGAGTACTCCGACGGTGTACGACGTCGCCGAGCAGTCCGGCGTCTCCATCGCGACGGTGTCGCGCGTGTACCGCAACCCCGACTCCGTACGCGCCTCCACCCGGGAACGGGTGCTGGCCGCCGGTCGCGAGCTGGGATACGTGCCCAGCGGGAGTGCTCGGGGGCTGGCCAGCCGTACGACGGGAGTCCTCGGCCTCTACTTCCCCGACATCCACGACGCCGTCGCCGAGAGCGTACCGACGGCGGACGACACCGAGCTGATGCTCTATGCCGACCAGGTGATCCGTGGCATGGAACGCGCCGCCCGGCAGCACGGCTACGCGCTCCTGATCGCCGCGGCGCAGGCGGAACCTACGAGTGAGCAACTCGCCGAGGTCGCCGGGCGGGTGGACGGGCTCGCCCTGCTCGCCCAGACCGGAATAGCGAGCGAGGACCTGGAGGTCATCTCGAGACGGCTGCCCGTCGTCATGCTCGCCGGGGACCGGGACGCCGACCACGACCACATCGAAGTGGCCAACTTCGACGGCCAGTTGGAGCTCACCCGGCATCTGATCGCCGACCATCGCCTGCGCAGACTCGCTTTCGTCGGCGGCCCGTCGGACTCCCCCGACGGCGAGGCGCGCTTCCGCGGATTCCAGGCGGCCCACCTCGAGGCGGGGCTACCGCTTCCGCAACAGCCCGATATGCGGGGCGATCTGACCCAGGATGCCGGCCGCCGTGCCGTCGAGGCGCTCCTCGACCTGCCGGGGCAGCGCCCCCAGGGGCTGGTCCTCGCCAATGACCAGATGGCCGTGGGTGGGCTGCATGCACTCGCGTCGCACGGCATCAGCGTGCCGGGCGACATGGCCGTGACCGGCTTCGACGGGATCCCGCTGAGCCGCGTGGTACGGCCCGCACTGACGACCGTACGACAGCCGATGGGCCGGCTCGGCCAGGAAGCGGTCGAGCTGCTCGTCGCCAGGATCGCGGACCGCCAACGGCCCGGCGTGGCACGGGTGTTGCCGGTGACGCTGATGCGGCGGGCCAGTTGCGGCTGCGCGACGCCGTGAGCACCGCAGCCGACCGCACCGCGAGTGGGGCGAAACACCCCTGCGGCACACGGAATCCCGCACGTTTACGAAAGTGTTACCGACGCGCCCCTTGAGGCCACCCGAGGCATGCTGCAGGGTCATCCGTGCGCCAATGTGTAAGCGCATACATGAAGCGCATACACGAACTGCACACATGCACTCGAGGAGGAGTCACATGTCACGCATCGCCAAGTCCGTCGGTCTGGCCATGACAGTGGTCTCGGCCATCGGTCTGACCGCCTGCGGCAGCAGCGGCGGCAACGGGGTCGCGGCCGACGCCAAACAGACCGTCACCGTTTGGGCCATGGGCGAGGAAGGTGCGCGACTCCAGTCCGTCACCGAGGAGTTCACCAAGGAGCATCCCAACATCACCGTCAAGGTGACCCCCGTCGGCTGGGATGTCGTCCACCAGAAGCTGGTGGCGGCCGCGGCTGCCGGCAAGCTGCCCGACGTGGCGCAGATGGGCTCCACGATGATGGGCGAGTTCATCTCCCTCGACGCCCTCGAGCCGGTGGACACCGGCACCTTCGACAAGGACGACTTCTTCCCCGCCGCCTGGAACGGGAACGTCCAGGACGGCAAGGTCTACGGAGTGCCGTGGTACGCCGACACCCGGGCGCTCTACTACCGCACCGACCTCGCCGACAAGGCCGGCGTCACCAAGGCCCCGACCACCTGGAAGGAACAGAGCGACCTCGCCTCCGCGTACCAGCACAAGGCCGGGGCCGACTGGGGCACGGCCCTCCAGCCCGGCAGTACCGGCGCCTGGCAGGGCTGGCTGCAGTACCTCTACTCGGCGGGCGGCGAGCTGCTCGGCAAGGACGGCAAGCCCGCCCTCGACTCCCCCGAGGCCATCAAGGCGTTCACGGAGTTCGGTCACTACTTCGGCGCCGGGCTCGCCAAGAAGAACTTCGTGCCGGGCGAGGACGTCCTCAAGGGCTTTGCCTCGGGCAAGACGCCGATGTTCCAGTCCGGCCCCTGGATGGTGCAGAACATCACGGACCAGGCGCCCCAGCTGAAGGGGAAGTGGAAGGTGGTGCCGGTGCCGGCCGACAAGACTTCCACGTCCTGGGTCGGCGGCGCCTCCCTGGTCACCTTCAAGGACAGCGACCACAAGGCGGCCGCGGAAGAGTTCACCAAGTTCCTCAGCACGCCGAAGATGCAGGCGCACTGGTACGAGATAGCCAAGTCGCTCCCCGCCAACAAGGCCGCATGGAACGAACCCGCCCTCAAGAGCGGCGGAGAGTCCCTCAGCGCCTTCAAGCAGTCACTCGACACGGCCGGAGCGGTCCCGCCGATGGCCAAGTGGAACGAGTTCGCCGCCCAGATCGAGAGCGCCCTCGAGAAGATCGCGCGGGGTGCCGACCCGGCCGCAACGGCCAAGCAGCTCCAGAAGTCCACCGAGGGCCTGGTGGGCTGACCTCATGAACAGCACCGCCGCCGAGGCCGGCGCGCCGGAACGGGCACCGGGCACCGCACAGCACCCGGCGGTCAAGGGCGCGCGGGCCGAGGAGCCGGGGGCGACCCGGCCCCGCCGGGACCGGCTGTCCCGGCAGAATCTGGCCGGCTGGCTCTTCTCCACACCGTTCCTGTCGCTCTTCCTCACCTTCATGGCGTTTCCCATCGTCGCCACGCTGGTGATGAGCTTCACGGACTTCGGCCTCCGCAATGTCACGGACCCGCTCTCGGTGAATTTCGTCGGCTTCGACAACTACACGAAGCTCTTCGAGGACGAGAAGTTCGTCCGGGCGCTGTTCAACACCGGCTACTTCGTGGTGCTCGGCGTGCCGCTGACCATCGGCAGCGGACTGCTGGCGGCGGTGCTGCTCAACTCCGGCATCGACCGGATGCGCACCTTCTTCCGTGTCGGCTTCTATGCGCCCGTCGTCACCGCCATCGTCGCGGTCGCTGTCATCTGGCGCTTCGTCCTGGACCCCGGCGAAGGGCTGGTCGCGGGGCTCGGACACCAGATCGGCCTGGACACACCGGACTTCCTCGGCTCGGAGGCGCTCGCCATGCCCTCCCTGATCGTGATGGCGGTCTGGCGCAACATGGGCACCGCAATGGTCCTCTTCCTCGCCGGACTGCAAGCCATCCCGACCGACGTCCGGGAGGCGGCGAGGATCGACGGTGCGGGGGTCTTCCAGGAGTTCCGCAGGATCACGGTCCCCCTTCTGCGGCCGACCATGCTCTACGTCGCGGTGATGACCTCCATCGGCTTCCTCAACGTCTTCGAGGAGCCGTTCGTGATGACCGACGGCGGCCCGTCGGACAGCACGTTGACGATCTCCCTGCACATGTACCGGGAGGGCTTCAACTTCTTCCACATGGGTTACGCCAGCGCCATGGCGTACGTCCTGTTCGTGATCGTCCTGGCGGTCACGCTGCTCCAGCTCCGTCTGCTGAAGGACAAGACCGCATGAGCGCCACCGAGACCCGAGCCCATTCCGCACCCACGGTCCGCGCCGTGCCGCAGGCCTCGGGCGCCCGCAGCCGCAAGGCGCTCGTCTACGTCCTGCTGAGTGCCGGTCTGCTGGCCATGGCCGCGCCTTTCCTGTGGATGGCGCTGTCGGCCTTCAAGACTCCCCAGGAGCTGGGGGCCAGCCCGCCGGTGTGGATTCCGACCGAGTGGACTCTGCAGAACTTCAGGGATCTGCTGGCGAAGATGGACGTCGGCCGGGCCTTCTTCAGCTCGGTGCTGGTGGCGGTACTCGTCACGGTCTGCAATCTGCTGTTCTGCTCGATGCTGGGATATGCCCTGGCCAAGCTGAACTTCGTGGGAAAGAAGCCGGTGTTCGGCATCGTCCTCGGCGCGCTGATGGTGCCGGGCAACCTCATGCTGCTCCCCAAGTTCGTGATGATGAGCCAGATGGGGCTGATCGACACCTACACGGCGCTGATCCTGCCGTTCGCGGCAGGTGCCTTCGGGGTCTTCCTGATGCGGCAGTTCATGATGGCCATTCCGGACGAGCTTCTCGAGGCGGCCCGCATCGACGGAGCCCGCGAGTGGTTCATCTTCTGGCGGATCGTGCTGCCCCTGGTCAAGCCGGCCCTGGCGACGCTGACGATCTTCGTGTTCCTCGGTTCCTGGAACAACTTCCTGTGGCCGTTGATCGCCACAAACGACCCGGACAAGTACACGCTGCCGGTGGCCCTGGCCACCTTCGCCACCGATCCGACCAAGGCGGACGGCTCCAACGGCGTCCTGATGGCGGGGGCCTTCCTGGTGGTGCTGCCGGTACTGCTCGTCTTCGTCCTCCTCCAACGCTTCTTCACGCAGGGCATCGCCACGGCGGGTCTCAAGTAGACCCCGGGCCACGATGCTCTGCCTCCCCTGAGCCCGTGCGGGACCGGCCGTTCCTGACGACGGCCGGCCCCGCACGGCACCCACAGTCCCCCGTCGGTCAGGCCCGTGTGCTCCGCGGGGGCTCCCACCTGTGCCACGACTCGTACTGCTTCCGCTACCGCACCTCCGCCCGGATGGGTAACACGCCCGACAGCACGAGTGGCAACACGGGCTTCCGCTGCGCGCGTTGACGGGCACGGCCGCTCGACGAGAGGGCCGCGGCACTCTGCCACGGAACCCTGCACGTCCACTTCGCGATGCCACCACTCGATCAGGCGATCGGTCGACCGCTCACAGCATCCAGACCACTTCACCTCTTGGAGTCACAATGCCCCACGCGTTGTCCCCTGTGCCGGACGAGAACCACGCAGCACCCACCACGGCACGCCGCAGAACGGTCCTCGCTGCGCTGGGGACGGCCGGCAGCGCGCTGGCGGCAGGCGTCGAGCCCGCGACCCCGGCCGCGGCAGCCTCTTCCGGCATCCCCGCCGGGGGCGCGGGCGCGAAGAAGAACGCCGCGGCCTCGGTCACGTACCAGGACAAGCAACTCTTCATCGACGGCGCGCCCTCAGTCGTACTGGCCGGTGAGATCCACTACTTCCGCCTGAAGCGCACCGACTGGCAGTCCCGCCTTGACCGGGCCAAGGAAGCGGGGCTCAACACCATTGCCACGTACATCCCCTGGATGTGGCACGAGACCACCGACGGCAGCATCGATGTCACCGGCAGGACTCGGCCTGAGCGCGACCTGGGCGCCTTCCTTGACCTCTGCATGACCAACGGCTTCCATGTCATCGCCAGGCCGGGACCGTTCACCATGGGCGAGCTCAAGGGCGAGGGCGTACCGGCCCGGGTGCGCAAGGAGCATCCGGAGATCAACCCGACCGGCTGGAACAACGCGAAGGCGACCACTCCGACCGTCGACTACCTGGCGCCCGCCTTTCTGAAGGAGGTGGAGCACTGGTACGCAGCCGTGATGCCGGTCATCGCCGAGCGGCTGCACCGCGAGGGCAGGCCCGGTGTCATCGCCTGCCAGCTGGACAACGAGATCGGCATGCTGGCCTGGGTCAGCAACTCCCCCGACCTCACGGACCACTTGCTGGCGGACTTCAACCGCTGGCTGGACACGACCTACGGCGAACGGCTCGGCGACCGCTATCCCTTCGCGGGTCGTCCCACCGGTGAGCGCAACGCGGCCATCCGAACCCCCGAGGACGGCTACGCGCCCGCGCTCATGCACGACCTGGGCACCTTCATGCGTGGCCGGTTCGCCCGCTACGTCACCCGGCTCAGGGCGTACGCCGAGGCGGGCGGCGTGCGCGGCGTCCCCTTCCTCATCAATATCCACGGGACCGGGGGCGGCAACGCCGAGAACTTCCCCATCGGGGTCAGCCAGCTGATGGAGACGTACGCCGGAAAGCCCGGCATCCTCGCCGGCTCCGACTTCTACCTCGGCGATCTCACCGTCAGCAACGTCACCGACCTCTATCTGATCAATGTCCTCATGGACGCGGTCGGCGACAGTGACCAGCCGCTGACCACTTTGGAGTTCGACGCCGGACACGCAGACTACGGCAATGACATGTCCGACCAGACGGATGCCGAGAGCACCTGGCTCAAGACCCGCCTCTGCCTCGCCCAGGGTGTCAAAATGATCAACTACTACCTGTTCGCCGGAGGCTTCAACCCCAAGCTCGACGAGCCGGTGGGCGACGGCAACGACCGTATCGGCATCACCGGCGAGCGGCATGGCTTCGCCGCCCCGGTCGATCCCGAGGGCAGGCGGGGAGTCAGTTTCGAGCCGACGAAGCGCACGGCGCGCGCGGTGAACGGCCTCGCCGCGGCCCTGGCGCCGATGAAGGCGGAGTACGACGACGTGGCGCTGGCCTTCGTGCCCGACCACTACCTCACCGAGTACCACCCGCCGAAGAGCGACGCGGTCGCCGCGGTGCTCGCCGACGTGCAGGGCACCCGCGGCTTCGGCCCGCGCGGAGCCCTGTCCCGCGGCATGCTGTTGGGCGGCTTCCGGTACCGCAGCGTCAACCTCCAGGCCGGGGACGTGGATCCGGCGAAGGTGCCGGTCCTCGCTCTCGCCACCGGCGAGTACCTGACGGCCGGACTCCAGGAGCGCCTGCTGCGCTATCTCGAGGCGGGCGGCAAGTTGCTGCTCTCGGGGATGGTGCCGGGCAAGGACATGGCGGGCACGTCCTGCACCGTGCTCCAGGACGCCCTGGGTCTGAAGCCGGAGAGGACACTGACCGATTCGGGCACCTTCTTCCTGTCCGTGTCGGTACATGCCTGGGCGAAGTCCATCGCTGAAATCCGTGTCGCCAAAGCCCAGTTGTGCACGGCGAGCCGGGGCACGACCCTGCTGCGCGAAGTCTCCACGGGCAAGGGCTGCGGCTTCGACATACCCGTGGGCAAGGGCCGGGCCGTGGTCGTCGCCACGCACTACCGCTGTGACCTCGACTTCTGGCTGGGCGCCTTCCGTGCTCTTGGCGCATCGCCCTCGCTCACCCACACCTCCACCGACCCCGGCGTCTTCCTGCTCACGACGAAGGACGATGACGGCGGCCGCCTGCTGCACGCCTTCAACGTCTCCTCGGGTTACGACGAGTCCTTCACCGTGGCGGAGAAGGGCAAGAGCCTGTTCGGCGGCGAGCGCCTGCACATCGCCGGACGCAGTTCGGCGATGCTGCCCCTGGGGCTCACCACGGGCGGACTGAGGATCGCCTACGCGACCGCCGAGATCACCGGCGTCGTCGGGGACGGCCGGGTCTCCTTCCGCAGGCTCGGCGACGAGGCGGTGGTGGCCGTCGAGGGCCGGGCGCACTGCGAGGGCGCTGCGTCCTCGTACGAGGGCGGGCGCACGGTGCTGCGCGTGCGGCGCGCGGAGTTCACCGTCCGCAAGGGCTGAGGCCTGCCCCCACGACGGGCCCCTCCGCCGGGTGCGGAGAGGCCCGTCGTCGTGCGAGGAGCCTCGGTCAGGGGTTTCGAGGATGCCCTGTGTGAGGAGCCGCGTTCAGAGCTCGAATATGCCGTATCCGAAGCCTTCGGCCCTGATCCGGTCGCCGGTCACAGTGACGCCGTTGGCCTCCAGAGGGGCGGCCCTGCCCACGGGGGCGGCAGTCTCGGCGGCGTCGCGGCGCGGGTTGATCACCACGAGGTAACGGCCGCCGCGGATGTACACCAGCGGGTAGTCGGCGTGCAGGATCTCTGTGCTGCCTGCGGCGCCCAGCTCCCGGATGTCCTTGCGCAGTGCGATCAGGCGGCGCACCAGGTGCAGGAGTGAGCCGTTGTCGGCGCGCTGCGCGGCGACCGTCGGACGGCCCGGGTCCGGGTCGACGGGGAGGTAGAGGCAGTCGGCCGGGGCGGTGGAGAAGCCCGCGTTCGGCGAGTCGTCCCACTGCATGGGGGTGCGGGAGCCGGCGCGGTTGTAGCGGGGGCCCAGCCGGCTGCCCTCGTGCCCGGGGAGGCCGGGCACGTAGCGCATGCCGATCTCGTCGCCGTAGTAGATCGCGGGCAGCGTGGGCCAGGTGAGCTGGAAGACGAAGGCGGCGGGCAGCTGTTCGGCGGTGCGCGGACCGCAGGCCAGGCGGGAGAAGTCGTGGTTGGCTGTGGGCAGGGAGATGAAGCCGGCGTCACCGACGGCGTCTGTCGCGTCGCGCCAGTCGGCGAGGAAGGTGCGCGGGGAGCCCTTGCCCTCGGCGTCGAAGTAGGGCGCCTGCGGCTCCCATTGGTCGCTGACGGTGCCCTCGAAGTTGTTCCACAGGGAGCGCAGCGCGAGCCCGTCGTCCTTGGGGCCGAACTGCAGGAAGAAGTCTGCGTGGAAGCCGGCCGGGACGGACGTTGCGGGATCCCCCCATTCGGAGAGCAGCGCCGCCTGCGGGTGCTTGGCATCCAGCCAGCTGCGAAGTTCCCGCCAGACCGCGGCGGACTGCGCCTGGCCGGGGTCGTCCTTGACGAGAGAGGCCGCCATGTCGACGCGGAATCCGGACAGGCCGATGGTCAGCCAGTGGTCCATGATCTCGCGCAGGGCCTGGCGGTTGGCGCGCGGTCCCTCGGCGTCGACGGGCAGACGCCAGGGTTCCGCCTCGTTCATGCGGGCGTAGCCGAAGTTGAGGGCGGGCTGGGAATCGAAGAAGTTCGGCAGGTAGAAGCCTGGCCGGGTACCCGGCGAGGCCACGAATCCTTCCGGCAGTGCGGCAGGGTCCGTCGGGTCGGCCCAGACGTAGCGGTCGTCGGACGGGTCGTCGGCCGAAGCGGTGAACCAGGGGTGCTGGTCCGAGGTGTGGCCTGCGACCAGGTCGAGCAGCACGCGGATGCCGCGGCGCGCCGCGGCATCGGTGAGCCGGGCGAGGTCGTCGTTGGTGCCGTAGCGCGGCGCGACGGTGAGGTAGTCGCTGACGTCGTAGCCCGCGTCGAGGAACGGCGAGTCGAAGCACGGGTTGAACCAGACGGTGTTCACGCCCAGCCAGGCGAGATGGTCCAGCCTGGCCTCGATTCCGGCGAAGTCTCCGATGCCGTCGCCGTTGGAGTCGGCGAAGCTCTGCGGATAGATCTGGTACAGGACGGCGTCGGCGAGCCATTCGGTGGCGGGGCGGGGGGACATCATGACGGTGGGGTCCTTCGCGGGTCGGGGTGACGGGCGGGGTGGGGATCAGCGTGCGGTGCGCAGGATTGCCTGTACGGGCAGATGGTCGCTGGGGTAACGGCCGTTCGGCGCGAAGTCGTTGAGCATCGCCCGGCGCACGCGGGTGCCCCGGGACGCGAGGATCCAGTCGATGCGGTCGCCGCCGGGGACCGGCGGCCGGTAGTCGTGGAAGGTGCCGTGGGCCGGGCCGCGTTCCTCGGCGGCTTCCCAGGTGTCCACGAGATCCGCCCGGGTCAGAAGCGCCGCGTGGACGGTGCTGTCGCCCGCGGGGGTGTTGAAGTCACCGGTGACGATGCGCGGAACGTCGGGCGCGAGCGTGTTGAGCCGCTCGGCAAGGAGCTCGGCGGACCGCTCCCGAGCGGATGCGCTCGCGTCGTCGAAGTGGGTGTTGGCGGCGAAGAGCTCGCCGCCGCCCGACAGGTCATGGAAGCGCACCCATGTGACCATCCGGGTCCAGCCGCCGCCCCAGGTATTGGAGCCGGGCTCCTGCGGGGTGCCGGAGAGCCAGAAGTGGTCGTACTCCAGTGGCCGGAGCCGTGTGCGGTCGTAGCCGATGGCCATGAACTCTCCGCGACTGCCGCCCTCCCTGCCCTGGCCGATCCAGCCGTAGCGCTCCGGCCCCAGGTCGGCCTCGAGATCCCGCAGGGGTCCGTGGAGCCCCTCCTGAGTGCCGATCAGATGGGGCCGCTCCATACGCAGCAGGTGAGCCACCACGTCCCGCCGTTCGCGCCAGGGGCGGGGCGATGCGGGCCAGTCGACATGCAGATTGAAACTCATGACCCGCAGCCAGGGCGGATCGTCGTCCGTCATGCGTTCGCCTCCGAAAGCGACTTCGGGGTGGAGTCCGGCAATTCCCTCGGTATCCGCGAATCGGCTCTGCTCAGGGGCTTGTCCGCAGTTGATGAATGCGCTTTCATTCATGCCGCGCAAAACGTTAACTTCACGGGTAGCGATACGGCAACAGGTAAAGAGGTCACGACGTGCTTCGAGCGTACGAAGACAAGGTGAAGGACCTGCTCGGCCGGATGACGGTCCAGGAGAAGCTGGGGCAGATCCAGCAGTTGACCTGGACCGGCGACACCGGCCCGGGCGGCGGTCAGACCGAGCAGACGGAGGCCGCGGCCCGTGCGGGACTGCTCGGCTCGGTGCTCAACATCCACGGTGCCCGCAGCAGCAACTCCCTCCAACGCATCGCTGTCGAGGAGTCCCGGCTCGGCATCCCGCTGCTCTTCGGCCTGGACGTCATCCACGGCTTCTGGACCGCCTTCCCGATCCCGCTGGCCCAGGCGTCCAGCTTCGACCCGGAGGTGGCGCGGCGGGACGCCGAGGTGTCGGCGAAGGAGGCCCGATCCGAGGGTGTGCGCTGGACCTTCTCCCCCATGATGGACGTCACCCACGAGCCGCGCTGGGGCCGGATCGCGGAGAGCTGCGGCGAAGACCCCTATCTCAGTGCCGCCTTCGCGGTGGCCAAGGTGCAGGGTTACCAGGGCCCGGCCGACGGCAGCGAACTGTCGCGCATGGACCGGATCGCGGCCTGCGCCAAGCACTTCGTCGCCTACGGCGGTGCCGAGGGCGGCCGCGACTACAACACGGTCGACGTCTCCGAGCAGCGACTGCGCAACCTCTACCTGCCGCCCTTCAAGGCGGCAGTCGACGCCGGGGTGGCCACCGTCATGGCCGCGTTCAACACGATCGGCGGAGTACCCGCGCACGGCAACGCGCACACGATGAACTCCGTCCTCAAGGAGGAGTGGGGCTTCAAGGGCTTCGTGGTCAGTGACTACACGGGCGTCGAGGAGCTGATCGCGCACGGCTTCGCCGAGGACGGCGCCGAGGCGGGCAGGCTCGCGCTCACCTCCGGCCTCGACATGGAGATGGTCTCCACGAACGTCGCCGACCACGGCGAGGCACTTCTCTCCGAGGGCCTGATCACGATGGAGCGCCTCGACGATGCGGTCACGCGGATCCTGCAGCTGAAATTCGACCTGGGACTGTTCGACGACCCGTACTCCGACGAGTCGGCGGCTGTCGCCGAACCCACCGCCGCCGCGCGGGCCGCGTCCCGTGCGAGCGCCGCCCGGTCGATGGTCCTGCTCAGGAACGAGGGTTCCGTCCTCCCGCTGAGCCCGGCCGCCGGCTCGATCGCGGTCGTCGGTCCCTTCGCCGACTCCACCGGCCTGCACGGCACTTGGGCGGGACCCGGTGCGTCCAGGTTCCCCTCCGTCAGCATCCTGGACGCCGTGCGCGAGGCGGTTCCCGGCGCGGAGGTCACGCACGCCGGTCAGGACCTGACCCAGGCAGTTGCCGCTGCCGCGGCCGCCGAGGTCACCGTCGTGGTGGTCGGCGAGGACCCCGAGCTCAGCGGTGAGGCGGCCGTACGCAGCGACATCGGTCTGCCCGCGGGCCAGGAGGAACTCATCGCGGCCGTCGCCGCGACCGGCAAGCCCTTCGTGGTGGTACTGGTCAACGGCAGGCCGCTGGTTCTGGGCGACTGGGTGAACTCCGCGCCCGCGGTACTGGAGGCCTGGCACCCCGGCATCGAGGCCGGTCACGCGGTGGCGGATGTGCTCTTCGGCGCGGTCGACCCGGGGGGCAAGCTGCCCGTCACCTTTCCGCGGGCCGTGGGTCAGATCCCTCTCTACTACAACCACGAGAGCACGGGCCGCCCGTACAACCCGGCACACCCGGAGGCGAAGTTCGTCTCGAAGTACCTGGACCTGGCCGACGGACCGCGCTTCCCCTTCGGATACGGCCTCAGTTATACGACCTTCGCCGTCTCACAACCGCAGTTGAGCCAGGAGAGCATCGCAAGGGAAGCCCTGGAGCGAGGCGAGACGGTCGAGGTGTCGCTGACGGTCACCAACACCGGCGAGCGGGCGGGCGACGAGGTCGTCCAGCTCTACGTCCACGATGTGGCGGCCAGCATCGCCCAGCCGGTGCGCCGACTGCGTGGCTTCGAGCGGGTCACCCTCGAGCCGGGCCGGAGCACCACCGTGTCCTTCCGTCTCGGTGCGCAGGACCTCGGGTTCTGGACCAACGACCCGGCGGGGACGTTCACCATCGAACGCGGCCGCACCGACGTCTACACGGGCACGAGTTCGACGACGCGGGACTGCTGCCCGCTGACCGTGGTCTGACCTGTGCCCGTGCACCGCCGCCGCACCGATCGGTCCGGCGGCGGCCGCCCCTCCCCCTCTCAGCGCGCCCGAGGCGCCCCCGGTGCAAGCCCGCCCCGTCCCCTGGCCGCACCCGCCCGAGGACCGCGCGGCGAGTCCGTACGGCTGGTCCCGCGCCCAGCGGGAGGCCACGGCGGACGGTCTGCTCGACGCGGTCGGCCGCCGCGCGTCGCCGGGCCGCGGGCTCATCCTGCTGCCCGGCAGGCACAGTTGGTCGGGGGCGCGCTCCGACGGACTCGAAGGCTATGCCCGCACCTTCCTGCTCGCCGCCTTCCGCCTCGCCGGAGCCGCGGGCGACGACCCGCACGGCATCCTGCAGCGGTACGCGGACGGCCTCGCCACGGGCACGCGTACCGTTCCTGACAAGTGTCCGTAAGTGAGTCTTGGACCCACTGCTGCGTGCTGGGCGCATCCCGAACGGTTTTGGATGCGCTGGTCCCACGCTTTCGCTTCCCGTTCGGCGCTGGCCCTTCAGGGGGCCGGTCCGTTGTGGGTGGGCGGGTTCCCTCACGCCCCCGGGTGCCCGGTAGGGCCTGGACGTTCCGATGCCCGCACGATCACTCCGTTCGTGTGGGGGCGGTACCGTCCTTCCCCAAGCTCTCAACTCCGTTCGAGCAGGGGAGACCCCATCCCGGATCAGCTGCAATCCCGATCTGTCAGACCTCAAGGGCAAGATCGAGCCATGGATCACAATGGCAAGGCGAGAACGCTGACAGGCCCGGCGGAGCTACAGAACGTCCTCTCACTGCTCCTTGATCAGGTCGATCCGGACGCCCTGGGGCTTGATTATCGGTTGGTCGGCACCGGCGCGGCTCTGGCGCAGGGCGTCCAGCTTCCTGCCAACGATGTGGACATCCTGATGATCCGGCGCGGCGATGTCGACAGGGCTGCGGCTGCTTTGTCTGGATTCCCGTGTCGGGATTCGCCGGTCTGGCTTCCTGACGCTCGGCAGTACTTTGCACGGTTCGAGGTTGCGGGCATCGAGGTGGAGATCAGCACCGTCGAGAGATCGGCCGACACCGACACGCTCGAATGCGTGGGGCGTGGCCCCTGGGAGCACTTCGTCGGCGTCGGGGTGGGCAGGCACCTCGTTCCCGCGGTCGGCCTCGAGCTGCGGTTGGTCACTGAGCTTGTCCGGGACCGACCCGATCGGTATGAGCCGTTGATGGAGCATATGCGGCTGCACGGCGCCGATCTTCCCCTACTGCGGAAGGCTATGGGTGAGCGCGCAGTGGACCCGGCGTGGCAAGAGCACATCTTTGAGCAGCTGCAGCCGCACTGAGCCCTGTCCTCTCAGGCGGACGTGGCGAGACGGAGGGCCAGGACGACTTGGCCGATGCCGGTGAAGGTGGTGCTGCAGCGGAGTTTGCGTAGGAGGCGCCAGGTTTTGAGGGTGGCCATGGCCTGCCTCCCCGGCGACCCTGCGCGACCCCCTACTGCGAACGGCGGTCGAAGAGGACCGGGTTGCGCGGGGTGTCGGGAATGGCGCCGACCTCCGCACCCGGCATCCACCCGCGGTCCGCCACCTGGTGGTCGTTGACAGGATCGGCGACCCTGATGTCCGCGTCCATGTAGATCACCGTCATGACGCGGCGCGGCACGGAGCCTCTGTTGGGCCCGGCGTGGTGGAAGGTCCACCCACGATGGAAGCTGGCGTCGCCCAGTGCGAACGGCTCCACAACGTCCTCGAAGTCCTGCTCGGCCAGTGCCTGCGCGATGCAGGCCTCCGACTCGTCGCTGATCGGCAGGTCGCGGCCGAGCGAGAAGGTATGGCTGCCCCGCGCGAAGGCCAGCGGCCCCATCTCCATCGGGGTCTCCTGCAGCGGCAGCCACAGCGTGCCCACCCGGTCCGTCGACAGCGGCCAGTAGTACTGGTCCGCGTGCCAGGGCGTGATCCCGCCGCTCGGCTCCTTGTACAGCGCCTGGTCGTGGTACAGGCGTACCGACTCCACACCGAGCAGGCCGGCGGCGATGGAGGCGAGCCGTCGGGAGAAGACGAGTTCCCTCACCTGCGCGCTGTGTTCCCACAAATTGCCCACCTGCAGGAACGCCTTGCCATAGGTGTCGCGCTCCGCCAGCGGACGGTGCTGACTGTTCAGCCGGATGACTTCGCTGGTGACCGCCGGCTCGTACGTGGCAACCATGTCCGCCGTCAGGACCGCCGGCAGTTGGACGAAGCCGTCGCGCGCGAAGTCGTCGACGGCGCGCCGCTGGAGCGGGTAGGGACGGTCCAGTTCGGTGACGGCCGTTTCGGACGTGGGGCTCATGGGACTGCTCCTTCGAAAGGAGGAAGGCAGTTCGACGCCTCCCAGTCTCACAGGGCGATCAGTCGACAACTACCGTTCAGCCGGCTCCGTCAGGCGACCGAGGATCTGAGCCGTGCGCCGAGGGAGCGGGAGATGCCGCGCGCCGCGACCTGTACCAGAGGGGCGAGGGCGTGCGGGTTCACGGCGTCCGCGTGGGCGACCACCGATACCGCGGCGACGACGGTGTTCTCCGGCCCGTACACGGGGGCGGCTACCGACACGGCGTCCATCGTCACCTGCCGGTCGCTGACGGCGACTCCGGTACGGCGCACCTCGGCGAGGGCGCGGCGGACCTCGGCCGGGGCGCAGAGGGTCTTCTCCGTGTGCCGGACAAGCGGTCGGGAGAGCACCTGTTCCTGGACATCCTGGCCGGCGTGAGCGAGGAGGACGAGGCCGACGCCGGTGGGCGCGAGGTCGAATCGCCCGCCGACGCGGGTGAGGACCCGGACCGCGTCGCGGCCCGCGAGGCGCTCCACATACACGACGGACAGCTCCTCGCGGACGGCGAGCTGCACGTTCTCGCGGGTGATGTGGCCGAGGTCGGAGAGGTGCGGCAGGGCCGCCTCGCGCAGGCCGAGGCCGCGCGGGGCGAGAGAGGCAATCTCCCACAGCCTCAACCCGATGCGATATCCGCCGCCCGGATCGCGTTCGAGCGCGCCCCAGTCGGCCAGTTCCTTCACCAGCCGGTGGGCGGTGGTGAGGGGAAGGCCGGTGTGGCGGGAGATCTCGGCGAGCCGCAGCACGGGCCGATCCGGAGCGAAGGCTTCCAGCACCTGCAGAGCCCTGGCTGTCACCGAACAGCTGCCGGTCGAGGCTTTGCGCTGCATGCCGGCCTCCTCACCGTACGCCCTCCGCTCCACCGTGGACCCGGGCACTTCACCGAGAAGCTAGGCAGACATTTCCCGGCCGTCAACACTCTGTCAACGATTCGCCGTGGCGTGCCCTGCGGGAACCGGAGGCTTCGGGCCGCTCCGGACTGTCACCGGCGTGCGGGCGCCGGCATGCACTGCGGCCGCCGATCCCTGCAGCCGTCACAGATCCAGGACGAGCCTCGGGCACAGCGCCCGGGAAATGCAGATCATCATCGTGTCATGACTGCTTTGCTCGGCGGGGGTGAGGAGCGAGTCGCGGTGGTCGACCGTGCCGTCCAGCACGGCGGTTTCGCAGGTGCCGCAGGTGCCCTCCTGACAGGAGGAGAGGACCTCCACACCCGCCTCCTCGACCGCCTGGAGCACGGACTTGTCCGGCGGAACGGTCACCGTGATCCCGGACTGCGCCAGTTCGACATCGAACGCCCCGTCCCGCAGGGGCGCCTCAAGCTCCTTGGGCGTGAACCGTTCGAGGTGCAGGGCGCCGTCGGGCCAATCGGCGCACCGCTCCTCTACGGCCTTGAGCAGCGGCTCCGGGCCGCAGCAGTAGATGAGCGTGCCCGGCTGCGGGGTTTCCAGGAGCGCGTCGAGGTCGAGGAGGCCGTACTCGTCCTCGGGACGGACCCGCACCCGCCCGTCGTACCGCTTGACGAGTTCGTCTCGGAAGGCCATCGACGCGAGGGTCCGCCCTCCGTACACCATCTCCCATGCGGATCCGAGCCGTTCGGCCTCAGCCAGCATCGGGATGATCGGTGTGACGCCGATCCCGCCCGCGATGAAGAGGTACCGTTCGGCGCGCTCCAGGGGGAAGTGGTTGCGCGGACCGCGCACCCGGACCGCGTCGCCTTCGGCCAGCGTGTCGTGCACGTGGAGTGAACCGCCGCGGCCGTCCTTCTCCAGGAGGACGGCGACGCGCCACACCTCGGCTTCTTCCGGCGAGGAACACAGCGAGTACTGCCGTACAAGGTCCGGTGCCGGCAGGAGGTCGATGTGCGCGCCGGGCGCCCAGGCGGGCAGGGAGGCGCCGTCGGGCCGCCGCAGGTCGAGCGAGACGACGCCGTCCGCCTCGTCGGTACGGCGGGCCACGACGAGTTCGAGTTCGGCCTCGGGCGCGGTGGTGTTTCTGGTCATCAGAGGATCCTTGAGTACGCGAGGTCAGGCACCGACGAGTCGGCGGGGGTGGGGAGTTACGTCTGGGGGCGGGGCGGCCCCCTGGCCCGGGTGCCCGTCGGGGTGGGCGAGCAGCCACTCCCACAACTCCACCGGGTCCTCGGACTCCCGGTCCTCACCGCACCAGCACCAGCCGCGCAGCCGGTCCGTGCCGGGGACCCACACGATCCGGTAGACCGTCTCCCCGTCGAGCATCGTCGTGGGCTGCGTGCTCATCGGACGCCCACCCTGGAGCCGGCGGTGCCGGCCTCGACCATCCGCTTGAGGATGCGCCGGGCGGCCAGGCCACCGGTGTCGATGTTGATGCTGAGCTCCTGCGTCCCGGCCGGCTCGGAGGCGATGACCCGCTCCAGTTTGTCGAGTGCGACGACGTCCTGGAGGACGACGGTGCGGTTGTTCTCCCGCAGGAAGTCGGAGACCTTCTGGTCCTGCAGGGCGAAGTCGCGTGCCACGGCCCAGAAGTCGTGGGTGCTGTGCTCGGTCTCGGGGGTGATGGCGTAGACGACCTCGACGTGGAAGGCGTCCAGATCGCTGCCGTCGACGTACGGGCCCGGCGTTCCGACCGGGGCGATGCGGGAGTGCAGAAGGTAGAGGCAGGGAGCGTGGTATTCGATGTCCTGCCATCGCGTGATGCGGCCTGTGATGCCGGTGGACTCGGAGTAGAACGGCGGGCAGGCCGCGTCGTCCATGTGCCGACTGACGTGGACGACGCCCGCCTTGTCGTCGACCTCGGTGGTGATCGGGGTCTCGGCGACCTCGGGCGTGCCGATGTAGCCGCCGTGCAGGTATGTCTCGTGCGACAGGTCGAGCAGGTTGTCGACGAGAAGACCGTAGCGGGCCGCGAGCGGCTCCATGCCGCAGACGGTGGTGTAGTCGGGCGAGTCCAGCCAGGGGGCACGCGGGATCAGGGCCTTGTCGGCCTGGTCGTGGTCGCCGATCCACACCCACACGAAGGAGTCCTGCTCCGTGACGGGGTAGGAGGTGAGCCGGGCGGTGCGCGGCACGCGCTTCTGTCCGGGCACGCTCACGCAGACACCGTCCACACCGTAGGTGAAGCCGTGGTAGCCGCAGACGACCGTGTCGCCGTCCAGTCGGCTCGGCTTCTCGGAGAGCGGGAAACGGCGGTGCACGCAGCGATCCGCCATGGCGGTGACCTCGCCCGCCTCGGTGCGCCAGAAAAGGATCGACTCGCCACAGATGGTGCGGGTGAACAGCTCCCGCCCGATCTCGCTGCCGTAGGCGGCCACGTACCACTGGTTGCGCGCGAATGACGTCGTCGTCATCGTCATCTCCCCTGCGTTCGGGCGGGCCCGAACGCGTAGACGGATTGCGGGATTTGGATACCGTTGCCCTGCTGCCTGCGGGCCGGGGCGGAGCGCTTCCCAGAGTGCTGCAGGCACGCGCCTGCGAACAGGGCGCCTTCCGTTGAACGGAAGTCCGGCGCCTGGTGGTTCGGGGCCTTCGCGGCCGCGATGACGTCCGTCTGCCCCCGCGATCGGCAGGCCGCCGATCAGCGGGTCGGACCCCACCGGGCCGGTCGGGAGCGCAGCCCATGGCGCTGTCGGCGCCCGACCTCGGCCAGGGAGAACGGACTTGCGGTCAGGTCTGGACCGCCGGCCTTGCCGTCGTCACGCCGGTCGCGGGCAGCTCCGCGGACAGTGCGCCCTCGGCCTCGGCCGGCAGCCTGCGCTGGACCCGGCCGAGCGCGAACAGCACGAGCACCATCACCGCCGGACAGACCGAGAACACGGTGAACGCCCCGCGTGCCCCGAGACCGGCGTCGAGGATGACGCCGCCGAGCCAGGGTCCGGCCATGGCACCGACCTTGGCGACGGAGGACGCCCAGGCGGCACCGTTGGCTCGGATCGCCGTGGGGTAGAAGGTGCCGGCGATGCTGGTGATGCCACCATGGCCGCTGTTGATGAACATCTTGGCGCCGATGACGAAGGCGACGTAGACGGCCGGACCGAGCACACCGGTGCCCAGAACCAGCATGCAGACGACGGCTGCGAGCGGCATCCACAAGATGGTGCCCGCGCCCTTGCGGTCGACGAACCGGCTGATGAACAGTTGCCCGACGGCGCCCGCGACGCTCGCGCACGCGGCGATGGTGGCGGCGGCGCTCACGCTGAAGCCCATCCGCTCGTTGATCATCGGGGTCCAGAAGACCATGAAGTAGATCAGCGCCGAGGAGAGCAGGTAGACCAGCCACAGCAGTGGTGTGATGCCCATGAGGTGGCCGCGGAAGAGCTGGGCGGGGGTGAACCGCTTGCCGTGATCGGCCTGTTGTGGGTCGCCGGTGGTGAAGCGGGTCCCGGACTCGATGTCCAGGTCCGGCTGCAGGCGGGCCAGGATGCGGGCGATGCGTTCATCGCTGCCGGGGCGGGCTTTCAGCGCCAGGAACTTCACCGACTCGGGCAACAGCGCCAGCATCGCAAAGACGGTGAGCAGGGAGCAGACACCGCCGACGACGAACACCGAGCGCCAGCCGTGTTCGGGAACCAGCCAGTTGGAGACGGGGCCGCCCGCGGCGCCGCCAAGGGTGTAGCCGGCCATGATGATCGACACAGCGGTCACCCGGAACCGCTTCGGCGCGTACTCGGCCGCCAGGGCCCAGGTCAGTGGGAGCACACCGCCGAGGAAGAGCCCGGAGACGAACCGCAGGGCGACCAGGTGTCCGTAGGTGTCCGCATAGGCGAAGCCGAGCATGAAGAGGCCGAAGCCGACGACCGACACGGCGATGATGGGACGGCGGCCGATCCGGTCGGCCAGATAACCCATGATCAAAGCACCGATCATGGTGCCGAAAAGGCCGACCGTACCGAGGGTGCCGAGCTGGGTCTCGGTGAGCGCGAAATCCTTCCGGATGTAGGTGGCGGCGAACGACAGGATCTGGAAGTCGAAGCCGTCGAGGAACGTGATCAAACAGCAGACGGCATACATCAGCAGCCATGAGCGGCTCGCGCGCTGCCGCTCGACGATCGGGGCCAGTTCCACAACGGGTGGTGCGGCTCTCATGGACAGCTCCTCGTCGCTGAGGGGTGCGTGGTGGTGTGCGGGATCGGTGCGGGGTGCACGGTGACGGTGCCTTGGTCGGCGTCGATGCGGACCCGGTCGCCTGTGCGGATGACGGTCAGCGGGTCCTGGTCCAGGCCGGTCACGGTGGGTACGCGGGTGACGACCGCGCCGAGGGCGGCCTTGGTGGTCGTCGTCACGAAGATCATGCCGAGGGGGGCGGTGCCGGCGAGCCGGGTCGCCTGGAAGAAGCCCGCCCAGCCGGAGGAACCCTTGGCGCCCGGGAACACCAGGATCTTCCCGGCGAAGGACTGGCCGTAGAGCGGGTGGCGGCGTTCGATGACGACGCCGCGGGCCGGGTCGATGCCGCCCCATCCGGAGACCGTCTCGGACGATACGAGTGCCTCGCCCTCCACGAGGCCGGGGACGACGGTCCGCCCCCGCAGGACCACGGCGTCGCTCATCGCAGGTCTCCTTTCCAGATGCCGGTGACAGCGGCGTCGATGCAGTCGGCGAGCGTGCCGAACCAGGCCTCGATGCCGAGGATCGCGGGCAGATAGTGGGCCTGCTTCGCCGAGTCGGTGGCGAAGACCTTCGTGCCGGGTGGCGCGGAGCGGGACATGGCGGGGCAGGAGTCGGTGAGCACGCGGCCGCCGGCGCGCTCGATGGTCTGCGTCCAGCCGTTGCGGTCCGCGGTCGTGCGCAGCGCTCGCGGCACCATCAGCCACAACTGGGTGCCGGAGTTGAGCCGGCGCCCCTCCAGCAGCCGCGCGGTGTCGCGGACCTGGTCGAGCGAGGCGTGGGGGCAGCCGAGGAGGACGAAGTCCACGTCCCGGCTTGTGCCCTGTGAGTTGAGGTCCTCATAGACGGCACGGCGTTCGCGTTCCCCGTACGGGACGGCCTCGGGGATCCGCCGGCCGCCGAAGGCTGCCTCGAGACTCGGGGCTTCCGGGGTGATGCCGGGAAGGTGGTAGATCTCGACCCCGCCGGAGGATGCGGCGGCCGCCCCGAAGTGCTTGAGGTCCAGCAGGTCGGGCTGAGCCAGCGCGCCGGTGACGACCGGGCGTTCCTCCTGGACGAGGCCGCCCGCGAAGTAGCCGAGCATGCCCCAGTCGAGCGCCCCCGCCACCGGTGTGCGGACGTCGACGTGGTGGGTGCCGATCCGGTTCTCGGTGCGGTGGTTGCCCCAGCAGGGGATGCGGCCGGTGAGCGAGGCCGCTCCGGTGGAGGCCGTGCCCTCGCAGTTGGTGCGGGCGCCCACCACCGAGTTGGCGTAGACGACCGCCGAGGACTCCATCCAGGCCAGATGTTCACCGCGCACGGGGATGTTGCCCACTTGGTACGGCGTGCAGGTGGCGAGGATGTTGACGCCCTTGCGGCTGTAGAACGCCTCGGCGTCGGACTGCAACGCGACGAGCTCCTTCGGGTAGGGGGCGACGCCCTCGGCGTCGGGGCCGAAGCTCTGCTGGAGCTGGCAGGTGGGCACCTTCATGTCGGGGATGGTGAAGTCGCCGTCGCTGTCGAGGTTGAGCACGGCGTAGGCCTTGTGCCAGCCGCCTTCCCGTACGAGCTCTGTTTTGGCGGGCGAGGGCTGGGTCATCGTCCCCGCGACGTTCCGCACGTCGCACAGCTCCTCGGCATCCAGCGCCTGCCCGTAGCGGACGAGGAGGTCCATGGCTGCCGCGACTGCGGGTCCTTCGGCGCCGTCGAGCATGGCCTTGTCGGTGTCGTTGAGCTTCATGCGCTCGTGGTTCCTTCCCTGGGCGTACGCGGGGTGAGTACCGCGCCTTCCTGGAGCGGGCGGACCGTCCGCAGGTAGACGGACAGCCATCCGCGCTCGGCCTCCGCGTACGGGGTCCAGGGGGTGCGGGTGGCCAGTTCCTCGTCCGGTACGAGGAGGTCGGCGCTCCGGGTCGTGAGGTCGATGGAGATCGTGTCGCCGTCCCGGACCAGGGCAAGCGGCCCGCCGTCGGCGGCCTCCGGGGAGACCTCGCCGACGACGATGCCCTTGTTGACCAGACCGGAGAGTTGTCCGTCGGTGACGACGGCGACCTTGCCGGTCAGCCCGGCCCCGTCGAGCGCGAAGACGGGCCGCGACGCCATGCCCATGCCGGGAGTGCCCTTGGGCCCGAGACCGCGCAGCACCAGCACCTGCCCCGGCAGCACATCTCCGGCACGCAACCCGTCAAGCGCGTCCTGCGGACTGTCGTACACCTTGGCCGGTCCGGTGAACGACGGCGGGCGCTCCTCGTCGACCGCCAGCTTGACGATTCCGGTCGCCGGCGCGAGCGAGCCGCGGACCAGGACGATCGTGGGTCTGCGGCCGAGCGCCCGCTCCGGCGGCCGGATCACCTCGGGGTCCGTGGGCTGCCGTTCAGTGAGCTCCTCACCGAGAGTGCGGCCGGTGATGGTCAGGGCCCCGGTATGCAGCAGCTCGCGCAGCTGCCACAGCACCCCCGACGCTCCGCCGGCCGCCTCGAACTCGTCGATGGAGTACGGTCCGTTCGGCCGTACGGCGGTCAGCAGCGGCACCTGGTCGGCGAGCCGCTCGTACATCCCGTACACGTCGATGCCGGTGCGCGCCTCCTCGGCGATCGCCTGCAGGTGCTTGACGGAGTTGATGGACGCGCTGACGGCGAGCATGACCGTCACCGCGTTCTCGAAGGCCTCGCGGGTGAGCAGGGTGCGAGGCCGCAGGTCCTCTCGTACGAGGTCGACGATCCGGCGCCCCGCCGCCCGCACATCGGCCCACATCCTGGGGCTGTTGGCGAGCACGGGTGTGGAGCCGGGCAGCGCCATGCCGAGCGCCTCGCAGGCGATGTGCATGGAGTTGGCGGTGCCCATGCCGGCGCAGACACCCGGTCCCGCAACGGCGTTCTCGCTCATACCGGTCAGTTCGTCCAGGCTGATGCGGCCCTGTGCGTGATGGCCTGCGGCGAGGAAGACGTCCTCGATGTCGCAGTGGCGCCCGGCGAACATGCCGCAGGCCTGATAGCCGCAGCCGACGACGACGGTCGGCAGATCGAGCCGCGCTGCCGCCATCAGCTGCCCCGGGGCGGTCTTGTCGCAGGAGGCGAGAGTGAGCATGCCGTCGAGCTGGGCGCCTTCGACGGCGGCCTCGATGTCATGGGTGATCAGGTCGCGAGCGGAGAGTATGTAGCCGCCGCGGCCGCCCGCGCTGTGGATGAAGTCGCTCGGGGCGACGGTGCGGATTTCGAAGCCGATGCCGCCGGACTCGGCGATCGCCTCCTTGGCGGCCCTCGCGATGTCGTCGAGGTGGCTGTAGCAGGTGGCGAGCTGGGACGAGGAGTTGACGATGGCGATCTTCGGCTTGGCCATGTCCTCGTCGGTGAGGCCGAGGGCTCGCCACTGGGCGCGCCGGACGGCCCACGGGGAGGTTCCGGGGGTGTAGTTGCTGCGGAGTGCGGTCATGAATCGGCTCCTCAGTCGTCGACGTTTGCGGCGAGGCGGACGCGGAGAGCTGCGAGGTCGATCCCGTGCACGCTGCCATCGCGTCCGGCGAGGTCCAGGGCGTGGGCGGCGCCCGCCCCCATGGCCGCGCAGGGGCCCATGACGCGGACGCTGGAGAGGGCCGCGGCATCGCCGTCGGCGCAGCGTCCGGCAGCTACGAGGTTGTCGCAGTCCGGGGAGAGCAGGGAGCGCAGCGGTACGTAGTGGACGTGGTCGGCGTCGAAGGTCTCCCAGACGTACCCGTCCGCACGGTCGTGCAGCTCGATGGGCCAGGCGGTGCGGGCAACCGCGTCCTCGAAGCGGGTTCCGGCCCTCACCTCGTCGAGCGACAGCTGGTGGCTGCCCTTGATCCAGCGGGTCTGCCGCCTTCCCGGGAGTCCGTACGAGCGGACTTTCGCCTCGCCGAAGGCCTTCGGGAATTCCGCACGCAGGAACTCGACCACCCGGTCGGCCTGTTCACGGCCGTCGAGCTGGGCGGCCGACGCCTCGACCGGGTCGAGCGGGGCCGGTATGTGGGTCATGTTGAGGACGGCGGTGTTCCGGCCGGGGAAGAAGAAGGCGAGCCCGTCGCGGCGGACCAGTCCCCACTCGGACGCCTTGGCGTGGACGTGCTGGGCAAGTTCCTCACGGCCCGGCTGGTGCTCCTCGTGCAGGTGCTCCAGGACGATCTGCTGCGATCCGTAGATGGTTCGTTCCGGTACGCGGCAGGCCAGCCCCGCCTCCCAGGCAAGCGCCGCGTCGCCGGTGGCGTCGACGAAGCCGGGCGCGGTGGCCCGTACGGTTCCGTGCCGGGTGGCGAAGGACACCGCCGCGATGCGCCGGCCGTCCCGCTCCACTCCGGTGATCGAGGCCCCGAGGACGACACGGATGCCCAGTTCCCGGATCCGCCGCTCCACCCACCGGCCCAGCGCCACCTCGTCATAGGTGACGGTGATGGTGTGGCCGCGGTTGACGTGCAGATCGCCGGAAGCCTCCAGGTCGGCGAAGATCCTGTCGAAGATGCCATGGGTGAGCTGCCGGTAGTCGGGGCCATTTCCGTACACCCCGCAGAACAGCCCGATCAGCGAGTTCACCATCTGCCCGCCGAGCACGGGCAGACTGTCGACGAGGACGACGTCCCGCCCGAGCTGTGCGCTCTCGATCGCGGCGGAGATTCCGGAGACGCCCGCCCCCACCACGCAGACATCGGCCTCGAGTTGATGGCTCGCTGTGCCGGTCGGCTTGGTGACGGTATGGACTTTCAGCTCGGTCAGGGCATGGGGCATGGAGATCTCCTGTGCGAAGGTGCTGTGCCGCAGTCGGCTCACTGCTTGCCCGGCACACTAGGAAGCCCTGTTCCGCGGAGGGAATGCCCAGGTCAATAGAGCGTTCGGCTGGGTGGCATCAATGGCGTTTATGGTCCGAGGCTGTCCGCTGCACGGGCCACCAGTTCACGCAGCCAGCTGTGCGCGGGGTCCTCGTCATGGCTCGCGTCCCACCACAGGTGCTCCTCGAGCGAGTCGAGCGGTACCGGACAGTTGAGCGTGCGCAGCCCGTGAGCCGACGGCAGCCGCGCGGTGAGCCGCTCCGGGATGAGCGCCACCCTCCGCGTGCCGGCGATGAAGTCGGGTACGGCCCGGTAGCTCTCCACGCGTACGGCGATCCGCGGCCGGATGCCCAGTGTGGTCAGCTGCCGGGTCGCCGGAGCGGCCGAGGGGTAGCCGTCGTCCCGGTGGTAGGGCACCACCCACGGCAACCGTGCCAGGTCCTCGATGCCGAATGCCCCGGCCTCACACAGCGGATGACCGGCGGACACCAGGCAGACCCACCGGTCGCGGAAGAGCGGAACCGACCCGACGCCCGGGGTGCCAAAGTGACCGAGAGACGGGGACACCAGACCGTCGACGAGCCGGATCGTGTCGCCCGCACCGCTGCCCAGAGTCTCCCGGACGAGCTGGAGATGAAGCGCCGCGTGCGGTGCGTCACTGTCGAACAACCGCGAGAGCGCGGGGCCGAGAACGGTGGCCGGGTAGTCGGCCATCAGCAGCGTGAACTCCCGCTGTGTGGTGGCCGGGTCGAACGCCCTGCCCGTCGCGAAGAGCCGCTCCGCTGCAGCACACACCGTCTCGACCTGTCCGGCAAGCTGCGCGGCGAGCGGCGTCAGGACGTAGGTGCCCTGGACCCTGACGAGCAACTCGTCCGCGAAGTGCCGGCGCAGCCGGGACAGCGAGGCGCTGACGGCCGGCTGGGTGACGCCGAGGTTGCGGGCGGCACGGGTCACGTTCCGCTCGCGCAGCAGCGCGCGGAGCGTGACCAGCAGGTTGAGGTCGAGGTTGGCGAGGTGTGCGGGACGGGACTGCCGTGAGGTCATGAGCTCGGGATCCTGCCGCATACGCATCGCCGGGGCCAGACCTGATTCCGTTGGCCGGAAACCCGCGTCGACCGGCCGGCTGCTGAGCCTGTCTCAGCTCCGATGGGCGACCGGGCCGGCCTGTCGGAACGGGCCGTCGAGGGCTGCCCATTGGAGCAGCATGATGGTTTTGGCGTCGGCGATCGTGCCGTTGCGCACCATGTCGAGTGCGTCGGCGAAGGGGAGTTCGACGGTGGTGATGTCTTCGCCCTCGGCCGCGATTCCGGTCCTCCCGGTGGGGTTGTCCGCCGGATCGTAGTGGGCGGCGTAGAAGTGCAGGCGCTCAGTTACGGAGCCGGGGCTCATGTAGACGTCGAAGACGTGCTCGGGAGTGCCGATGACGTGTCCGGTCTCTTCGGCTGCTTCACGGCGGATCGCTTCGTGCGGACTGTCGCCGTCGAGGAGTCCGGCGGCGGTTTCCAGGAGCATGCCGTCGGGGTGACCGTTGACGTAGGCGGGGAGGCGGAACTGGCGGGTGAGCAGCACGGTGCGGTGGTCGGTGTTGTGGAGCAGGATGGTCGCCCCATCGCCGCGGTCGTAGGTCTCGCGCTGCTCGCGACTGATGTGTCCGTCACTGTGCTGGTAGTCAAAGGTGGTCTTGCGCAGGACGTACCAGTCACAGGAGAGCACCTCCACTTCACGGATCCGCACGTGCGGGTTGCCGTCCAGGTCGCGGCCGTGCTGGTCCAGGCCGGTGCGTCCGCGACGGTCGGGGGTGTCGAGGCCTGCGGTCATCGGGCGGCCGGCACGTCGGCGAGGCCGGTGTAGACGTGCTTGCCCTGGGCGCGGGCCTGGGCGACCATCTGGTCCGCTCCCTCGGAGGGGCCGCCGATCCGCAGAACGGCGTCGCAGCGGGTGAGCAGTTGCTCGGCGACGGGGTGGAATATCTCGTGGAAAAGCGGGTCGCCAGGCTGGGTGCTACCCGCCGTCTCCAAGAGCGGCAGGGCGAGAGCCTCGCCGGTGACGGGCAGGTGCCCGGCACGGAAGAGGACGAGAGCAGCCTGATTCATCGCCCGGACGTTGGCTTCGAGCTTGTGCGGGTCGTCGCCGGTGCCCGATCGGTAGGGACCGGCGACGAGGATCATCAGCGAGCGTGGATCGGTGGCCACGATGAAACACTCCTCAGTACGGGGGGCGGGAACTAGGTTCAGGCCAGGACGGTCTCGACGCCCGCCTCGCGCAGGGCGTCCAGCGTCTGCGGCCCGCCGGGGTGCGTGCGGCCGTCTTCGGCGGCGCTGTCGGTGACGAAGCGGTGCACGGCGTCGAGGGGGGCGACCCTGCTGAACGCGCGCACGCCGAGCTTGGTCGCGTCCGCCACTGCGACGGTACGGGCGGCCCGGGCGAGTCCCGCCTGTTTGACGGCGGCATCGTCCAGCGAGAACTCCGACCAGCCATGATCGGCGTGCACGCCCCCGATTGACATCACGAAGCAGTCGAAGGCCAAGGACTCCAGCGTGCGCAGCGCCAGCGGACCGACGAAGGAACGCTCGCCAGGACGGGAGCGGCCGCCCACGACCAGGAGCTCGATCCCGGGCCGGTCGGCCAGGCACACCGCGGCCTGAAGGCTCAGCACAGCGACCGTCAGAGGGGCCCGGGCCGTCAGATGCTCGGCAACGTGCACCGTCGTGGTCCCCGCGTCCAGCAGTACCCGCGACCCGGGTTCCACCAGCGCGGCCGCGGCAGCGCCCAGGCGGTCCTTGGTTGCGGCCTGCCACGGCTCCCGCGCCGAGAATCCCGCGTCCTCGGCCCGTGAGCGCGTCGCCACGGCTCCGCCGTGCACGCGGCGCACCAGGCCCTGTCCTTCCAGCGCGTCCAGGTCCCTGCGCACGGTCATCTCCGACACACCCAGGCGCTGGGAGAGCTCAGACACGGAAACCCGGTCGGAGCCCTGCACCAAGCGCAGGGTCAGGTCCAAACGATTGGCGACACCCATGACCATTTTCTACCATGTGGATGTTCGAATGAACAACCAGGTGTGTGAAAGACAGCTCCGCGCCAGCCTCCCCGCTTCCGTGCGGGCCACCTCGAGCACTCGCCCGGGCCAACTGCAGCCCTGAGCATTGGGGTCGGCCGGCGTTGGCGTGATGCGTCAGGTACCGGACGCGACGAGCGGGATCAGCGGCCCATGGGCGGTCTCCGCGGCCATCGGGGCGCCGAGCAGGAGATGCTCGCTGTGGTGAGGCGGATCGAATAGCGCGGCGGCCCGGTCCACCGGCACGAAGCGGCATGACGCCGGGCATGCCCCGACCCTCCCGTGGGGAGGCCGGGAGGGGCGGTGGGTCCCGCCAAGTACGCAGCGCGCGGCGGGGCCGGAAACGAGGCCTCGACCCAGGGGCTTCGGGGTCCCGCGCGATCAACGATGTACCTGAATCAGCCACTACGGAAGAGACCCGACCAGAAAACGTTGGAGCACGAGCGGTTCCGTTCTTCTGGCCCCGCACCGTTCAACAGAGCACGCGGCTCGGACGGTTGGCGCCCTACCCCGCCGCACTACTCCACCCGCCCCGCACCATTTAGTCACAGTTTCGTCACTACCGGAACATCCCGCTCCCTCGTCACATCCCGCCCGGATACGGTCATCCCTTCACGAACCGCGCCTTGGGGGGACAACTTGAACACCCGCACACTTACTGCCGCACTCGGCTGTCTGGCCGCTGTGACCCTCGTCGGCTGTGACCCGGCCATCACAAGCCAGCAGCCCGCCGCTCCGACTCCTTCTGTCACCGCGGCGGATACGACACCGTCGGCGGAGGACGACAAGCCTGCAGAGCGCAAGGCGGTAGCGAATTTCGTCGGCATGGGCCTGCAGTCCGCTCAGGACAAGGCGCAGGCTGACGGCTTCTACAGCCTGCGGTCCCACGACAGTGCAGGCCGGGATCGGCTGCAGGCGTTCGACCGTAACTGGAAGGTTTGCTCGCAGGACTACGCGCCGGGGAAGACCGTCCCGGTCGACACCGAGCTGGACTTCGGCACAGTGAAACTCGAAGAGTCCTGCCCCTCGAAGGATCAGAAGGAGCCGAAGGTTGAGGGCGGCAAGATGCCGAATCTGGTCGGCAAGTCCCTGAAGGCCGCCCGTGGGTCCCTCGACTCGGGTACCTCAATCACGGTGACCGATGTGGCCGGTGACCGTATGGTGCTGCTGGAGAGCAACTGGCAGGTCTGCACACAGTCCCCCAGTCCCGGAGTCGCCCTTCGCGGCCAGCCGGTCGAGTTCACCGCAGTCAAGTTCGAGGAGACCTGCCCGTAGAGACGCGGTAGCTCTGGCCTCGGATGCCTCTGTGACAGGGGATAAGCGGGGTAGGTGCAAGAGTCCCTCGTACCGCGGTAACAGCTGTTTCTCGGCGAGTCCGAGGTCAACGAGCGTGCCTGCGCCTGCGGCGCCGTCGTCCACGCGCCGCTGTCCCTGCCGCGGCGGAAAGGCAGCCATCGAAGCTCCTGTACACCGCAGTTGCCGTGAAGGAGCCGAGCCCGAGCAGCTCGACAGAAGGTCATGTCCCGACCTGCGATGAACGGCACCCGGTGCATCAGAACGTTTGGGCAGGCACCCAAAGGAAACGCGAGAACCATGACTGAAGAGGCCAAGAATTCCGAGAAGGCAACAAGCAAGTCCAACTCCGCGTCATCTGCCACTGGATCTGGTGCGGGTCGCACGACCCATGCAGCCGGCAAGAAGACCACCGCGGCCGCTGGGCGTGCGACAGAGGGCAGCATCCACGCTGCCGAAGCCGCGAAGTCGTCAGCCGCCGACGCTCAGGAGGCGACCGCCGCCGGCACGAGGTCCATCTCAACGGCCACTCAGCAGGTGAGCCGGGCCGCGACCGCCGGGGTGGAAAGCGGCAAGCGCGCCGCCGCATCCGTCGGCGGCAAGGTCACCTCAGGGGCGCTCACGATATGGACCGCGGTCAAGCATCGCAACGCCGTTGTAGCGGGCGCCGGCGCCACCGTCGTAGGCGTCGCCTTCGCCGCGGGGCGCCACACGGCCAAGCGGAAATCGGGGCCGGTGACTCGCCTCACCGGAGGCCGCATCTGAATGGCGCCTTGTGTGAAACGGGGGCTGTCCAAATGGTCGCTGCGCGGCTCGACTTGGCGAGCCTCGCCGAGGGAGCGGCGTACGCCGACGCGGTGTCGGAGTACGCCGCTCCCTCGGGCAGGACGAGCCGCGGGAGGCGGTTCGCGCAGTCGTCGCGGCTACTTCGAATCGCGGTTGAAGACCGCCTTCGACCAGAAGTAGCCGAGCACCGCGAGACCCAGGCACCAGGCCACCGCGAGCCACCCATTGTTGCCGATCTCGCTACCGAGCAGCAGTCCGCGCAGGGTCTCGATGGCCGGGGTGAAGGGCTGGTACTCGGCGATCGGCTGGAACCAGCCCGGCATCGCGTCGACCGGGACGAAGGCGCTGGAGATGAGCGGGAGGAAGATCAGTGGCATCGCGTTGTTGCTGGCCGCCTCGGCGTTCGGGCTGACCATGCCCATCCCGACCGCGATCCAGGTGAGCGCCAGGGCGAAGAGCACGAGCAGCCCGAATGCCGCGAGCCACTCCAGGGCCGTGGCGTCCGTGGAGCGGAAGCCGATGGCCACGCCGACAGCGCCGACGAGGACCACGCTCACGACCGACTGCAGCACGCTGCCGATGACGTGCCCGATGATCACCGACCCGCGGTGGATCGCCATCGTGCGGAAGCGGGCGATGATGCCCTCGGTCATGTCGTTGGAGACGGACACCGCGGTCCCGATCGTGGTACTGCCGATGGTCATCAGCAGGAGGCCCGGCACGAGGTAGGCGATGTACGCGGAGCGGTCGGCGCCGCCGATGCCCGCGCTCATCACATCGCCGAAGATGTAGACGAAGAGCAGCAGCAGCATGATCGGCGTGAGCAGCAGGTTCAGCGTCAGGGACGGGTAGCGGCGCGCGTGCAGGAGGTTGCGGCGCAGCATCGTCGACGAGTCGCGCACGGTGAGGGACAGGGAGGTCATCGGACAGACTCCTTGGTCTGGCTGGGCAGGCTGGACCGGCCGGGCTGTGGGTCGGTGCCGCCGGTCAGGGCGAAGAACACGTCGTCGAGGTCGGGGGTGTGCACGGTCAGCTCGTCCGCCTCGATGCCGGCGGA
>NZ_JBITCU010000031.1:0-71372 GCF_044453545.1 Streptomyces sp. NPDC051664
CCGCTACGAGAAGCGCGCCTACATCTACCTCGGCACCGTCACCCTCGCAGCCCTCGTGATCTGGCTCCGAACATGATCCGAGAAACAGTGCCTAGGCCGTGTATCGAAAGTGGATCTTGAGTGACGGATGGGGGCGATTCGCTGCCGGGCCGTAGGGTGCGCCGTGAGGTAGACGTTCAGAGAGGAATGGCCATGGGGGACGTGCAGCTGGCGTGGCAGCGACTGGTGGACTGGCTGGAGACGAATGCACCGACGACTGCATCGTCGGTTCTCGCTCCCGCTCCGCCGGCAGCGATCACTGCGGCAGAGAAGCGCATGGGCGTCGTTCTCCCGGTCGACCTTCGGACGTGGCTCCTGGCCTCCGGGGCCGACAACGGCCCTGTTGGTGTCACGGAGGGGGTCGTGCCCGGCAACAACCGCGATTTGCTGGGACTCGCGGCCATGGAGCGGACGTACCACTTCAAGATGGAGATCGAGCGCGACGACCCGTCCCCCGATCCGGAGTTTCCGTTCTGGCATGAGCAGTGGATTCCGATCATCTCGGACGAAGATAGTTGTTACGGCAAATTCCTGGATGCGCGTAGCGGTCAGATCGGTTCATTCGGCGATGGGGATGAGCCATCTTTCGGAGTTCACGAGTCACTGACCGCTCTGTTCAGCGAGATGGTCGCCCTCATGGAGCAGATTTCTGCGGGGGAGCAGCGCGCTGCTGGACGTGTTCAAGACGGCAGGCTCATCTGGGACTGATGATCGGCGTACGCACGTAGGCCCACGGTGCCGACCGACATCTCCCACCGTGATTTGAACCTTCGCCGCACCGTTCGAGATCCACTTCCGATACACGCCCTAGGGGACCCGGGCCCTGATCGGCGCGGTGTTCGGCCCGACCAGAGAGGGCGAGACCGACTATGCCCGTCGGCTGCTGCACCACCTGCGCCCGGACATGCTGGTCCTATGGGACAAGAGCTTCGACGCCAACACCTCCCTCGCCGCCGTGGCCGGCACCGGCGCCCAGTTCCTGGGCCGGATCCGCGCCAACCGCCGCACCCCCGTCCCTGTCCGTCTCGCGGACGGCTCCTATCTGTCCGTCCTTGGCTCCGTCGCGGTCCGCCTCGTCGAGGCACAGATCGTCGTGACCTGCAAGGACGGCACCTCGTTCACCGGCTCCTACCGCCTCGCCACCACCTTGACCGACGCTCGCCGCTACCCGGCCGGGGCACTGGTCGCGCTCTATCACCAGCGGTGGGAGCATGAATCGACCTACTACGCGCTGCGGCACACCCTCCTGCGGGGCCGGGTGCTCCGTTCGGCCGACCCCGCCGGTGTCGAGCAGGAGCTGTGGGCTCAACTCGCGCTCTACCAGGCCCTGCGGACGGTCATGGTGGAGGCCACCGAGTCCCGGCCCGGCACCGATCCGGACCGCTGCGGCTTCACCACCGCCCTGCACACCGCCCGTGACCTGGTCGTCCAGGCCGCCGGCGTCACCGGATACGGGACGACCGGTGTCATCGGCCAGCGCATCCTGGCCGGGCTCCTTCCGCCGAGGCGGCCCCGCGTCAGCACCCGCAAGGTCAAGTCGCCCATCTCCCGCTACCACGCCCGCCAGGACGACCGCCCGGATACCAGCCGCACCGTCACCGGCCTCGACATCTCCATCCTCGAACCCGAACCTGAGCTGCCTGCCGCCTCACACGACGACCGTCACACCCCGCCGGACGACCGCCTCCGACAGCGTGTCCTGGACGTCCTCGACACCGACCCCGACCGCCACTGGCACCCGCGTGACCTCGCCCGCCACCTCGGCGACGTCACCCTGGGTCCGGCGCTGACCGCTGGGGTTCGTGCTTGTTGGTGTCAGCCGCTGGTGTCAGACGCCGCATGCAGTCTTGACAAGGCTTACTTCGCCGCTCTACAGCACCCGTCCTACTCCTCCGGGTCCCACGCGCGGAGCAGGTCGAACAAACCTGCGTCTCCCTCGATCTGCAGGGAGTCCGCCGGGATACGGTCGTACACGAAGAGAACCAGCTCACTGGCCGTGCCGCGAACGGAGACGCCAGCCGCGTTCGGGCCCTCGTCGGCAGCGGCGACAGGCGTCGTGCCGGGCGCGGAGATACGGGTGGAGCGTGCGCCGTCGCCGTCGACCGTGAGGCACCAGGAGCGGCCCTCGGTGGCGTGGAAGTCGAAGGCAGTGGGCTTGTGCGGCCAGGCACTCGTCGTTGCGACGCAGGTGGACAGGAACTCCTCGACACCGTCGAGTGCCACCTCATCCGGCAGCGGCTCCGGGGCACCCACAGTGACCTGGGCGTCGTAGGTGTGCACCGCGATCTGCTGGAGCTGGTGCCGGGCTACGGCGCCACAGGTCTGCGGCGACTGGGACGCACCCCACCACGTCCAGCAACCGCGATCCGGGCCGGCCTTCCGCAATGCGTCCAGCAGTTGCTCCGTGGACTCCGCCAACCAGGCCAGCAGGGCCTCGCGCTCCCGAGGCGCAGCCGGGGCGCCCTCCGCTGCGGACTTGGCCGGAGCAGGCCCTGCGGCGACGGTGGCGGCCCAGGCGCGGCGCCCCTCGCCGATGTGCTGCGCCAGATCGAACAGCGTCCACTCGGGGCAGGTCGGCACCTGTACGTCGAGGCTGGGCGCGGAGGCGACCGCGGCGCGGAAGGCAGTCGACCGTTCGTCGATCAGTCGCAACAGAACGGGGAACGTAAGTGTCGTTGTCACATGGACTCTCTATCACTGTGTTACGACAATCGGACAGTGATTTTCACAGCGGAGGCAACGAGCGCGCGGCACGGGCCGGGCGCCCTCAGTGACGGCGTGTCCACATTCTGAAACGATCAGTGAGTCACGCAACGCCGCACCGGCAAGGCCTCATTAACCGCTCTTACCGTGCCCAACTTGAGGTTTCCGATTGACCCGCGGGTCTGGCTCCGACAGGAACCACAACTGTCCCTGCTGCCATCCCGTCCGCCTTCGACCCACACACCGTGGAGCGGGCGTGGTTCAGGGCGTCAAGGTGGAGCGCGCCACTGTACGAACGACTGTGAGGATTGGTCATGGCACCGCTCGGCGGCCTGACCCATCGCCAGTGGCGTCCTGCTCTACGCGCTGCTGGCGTGGTCACCGAGCGGGATAACGGAATGCACGCGCTGCGGCACTTCTACGCGTCCGTACTCCTGGACGCGGGCGAGAGCATGAAGGCTCTCAGTGAATACCTCGGCCACCATGACCCCGGCTTCACGCTGCGTACCTGCACGCATCTGATGCCTTCGAGCGAGACCCGTACGCGGGCGGCCGTAGACACAGTTCGGGCCGCCTCGGTTGCCGATAACGGCCCCGAGACGGCCCAAGAAAGCTGATAGGTCGCCGACCTGCGAAAATCTCAGAAGCCGAAGGACTGACACGCCGGGTTCCCAGCCCGCGGTCACGTAAACGATCAACCCTGTGAACTGCTGCCGAAATGCCGGCAGTTGTCAGGGCTGGTCATCCTTGAGCGCCCTTCCACGGCCCATGACGACCCCGGGAGGGCGCTCCGCGGTGCGATGTGGCATCCACTTTCGGAATTCGGGCGTGGCACCCGCCGTGGCAGCTCCGATCCGGGCGCCACGCCCGTTCAAGCCCATCCAGCACTGCAGTTGTGGGCCGCCGTTGATGGTTATGGATGTCGGAGTGACCGCTCGGCACGTCTCAGTCGCCGCGACCGACGCTTGTCCTGCCGGGCCCACCGCCACCCATCGAAGCGCGTCCGGACTCGACGTGGTAGCCCACCCGTCGACGATTTGACCTGGTGCGCTGCTGCACTAACTGCCGCAGGCGCATCCGGTACCGGTGGCGACGGACTCGGCCTGCTCGTCGGAGGTGCAGCAGGCGGCCAGTGCGCTGTCGGCGCTCTTACCGAGGGTGCCGGCGTCGGCCTTGACGACGTAGACCTCCCAGGGCTCCTTGCCGGGCCCTGAGACCCAGACCTTGTCCTGGAGGGCGTAGCAGCAGGAGGTGTCGTTCTCCTCGAAGGTGGTCAGGCCCGCTTCCTGGAGTCGGCCGGTGGCCGCGGTGACCTGGTCGGCGGACTCGACCTCGATGCCGAGGTGGTCCAGGCGGGTGTTCTGGCCGTCCTCGCCTTCGATCAGGACGAGCTTGAGCGGGGGCTCGGTGATGGCGAAGTTGGCATAGCCGGGGCGGAGCTTGGCGGGCTCGGCGCCGAAGAGCTTGGAGTAGAAGGCGATCGAGCCTTCGAGGTCGGCGACGCGCAGGGCGAGCTGAACGCGGGACATGACTGTCTCCCTCATCTGACTCTGCATCGACATCTATCGATACAGCTCGACAAGCTCGAGGTTGCCACCAGAATCGACAAGCGTCAACATAGACACATGTCGAAATCAGAGCTTCGGGTTCTCGCGCAGATCGACCAGGCGGTGTGCTGCTCGCCGATGGTCCACGAACCGCTGGGCGAGGCGGACGCCGTCGACATGGCGCGCATGTTCAAGGCGCTCTCGGACCCGGTGCGGCTGCGGCTCCTGTCGCTGATCGCCTCCCACGAGGGTGGCGAGGCCTGCGTGTGTGACCTGACCGGGCCGTTCGACGTGTCACAGCCAACGATCTCGCACCATCTGAAGGTGCTGCGAGAAGCAGGCCTGGTGGGCTCCGAGCGGCGAGGCACCTGGGTCTACTACTGGGTGCTGCCGACGGCACTGGCCCGACTGTCCTCGCTCCTGCAGACCCCTGCCGAGCCGACCGAGGTCGCGGCCTGCTGACGACTTCCATAGCCTCTCTCGGCCGCCGCGGCGCAGCCGAGTTCATCGGTACGCCCGCCCTGCTGACGGTCGTGGTGGGCTCCGGCATTCAGTCAACCGAGCTGCCCCGCGGCGTGGGCGTGCAACTGTTCGCCGACTCGCTGACAACCGTGATCGGTCTGGCCCCGCTCATCGCTCTGCTCGGCCTGGTCACCGGCGCCCACTTCAACCCGGTCCTCACCCTCGCCGCATGGTGGACCGGCCGCTCGACGGACGACAGGTCGACTGTCCGCGAGGTCGCCGTCACCTGTCCGCCCAGATTGCCGGCGCCATCGGCGGCGCGATCCTGGCCAACGCCATGGTCACCGAACCCCTGGTGCGCTTCTGCACCCATGACCGGCCCGCAGGGCACTTGTGGCCGGGCGAAGTCGTCGCGACCAGGCATCCAACGGCCCCCTTGACATGCCACCCGTCGGCGTTTCGTCAATCCGCTAGTGTTCGTCCATGTTGCAGACGAGATTCACCGATATGTTCGGGCTTGCCCATCCGGTGATGTCGGCCCCCATGGCTCTGCACAGCGGCGGCACACTCGCTGCCGCGGTCTCCGCCGCCGGTGGACTCGGCTGTTTCGGGGGTACGCATCCCTGGGAGGGGCCCGGCTGGATCCGTGCGGAGATCGCGACCATCCGTGCCACGACGGACCGGCCGTTCGCAGTCGGTTTCATCACGCCGTTCCTCCCTTTCACCGAGCCGCTGTTCGACGCCACGCTGGAGGAGCGGCCAGAGGTCGTCGCATTGTCGTTCGCCGATCCCCAGCCGTGGCTTGCCCGGGCCAAGACCGCGGGAGCCCGGGTGATGTGCCAGGTCCAGAACTACAAGGACGCCGAGGCGGCGGTTGCTGCAGGGGTCGATGTCCTCGTGGCGCAGGGCAACGAGGCCGGCGGTCACACCGGGACGATGGGCCTGCTGCCGTTCCTGACCGGGATCGTGCGGAGGTATCCCGACGTCCCGGTGCTGGCCGCAGGCGGCATCGGCGACGGACGAACGCTCGCGGCCGTCCTCACCGCCGGTGCGGACGGCGCCTGGCTGGGCACGGCATTCCTCGCCACGCCCGAGGCGGTCGAGGTACACGACATCCACAAGCGTCTGATCGTCGAGAGCGACGGCGGCGACACCGTGTGGACACGGGCCTACGACATCGTGTCAGGACTGCCGTGGCCGATCGGTATCGGCGAACGCGTCCGCCGCAACCGGTTCACCGACGAGTGGTCGGAACGCGAGTCAACGCTGCGGGACCGCACGGAGGAATTCAGGCCTGCGGAAGGCGCCAACCCCTTCGCCGCCCCGCCCGATCCCGACACCAGCGAGATCATCTACGGTCAGTCGGCGTCCTTCGTCGATGCCGTGCGCCCGGCCGCTGACGTGGTCCGCGCGATCAGCGACGAGGCCGAAGCGATCCTGGACTCGCGGCCCCGCTCGCTACTCGGCCGACCTACAACCTGATCGGTGTGGCAGCCGGCCCGATGGAACGGCCACACGGGCCCATGCTGTGTCGCCAGGACATTCAGCATCCCAAGCGCCGCCCCCATGGAAGCGGCACGTTTCGTCAGGCGTGTCGTCGCGCTGGGCAGCACGCCGGGTGTTCGGGGCGTCAGGTGCGGAGCCAACACGTCGGGCGTCGTGGGAGCAGTCACCAAGGATCCGCCCCGATCCGCGTTCGTCCGCCGCTGTGATGTCAGCCGCTGATGTCAGACACCGGTGGGCCGCTCAGCGGTCGCCAGCCCGTACTGCGGCCCTGGCCCCCGAGGTCGCGTTCGCCGGACGCGCATCCGCCTCGCTTCTCGTCGGTGATCCATTCCACGCAGGTGGGGTCGGCTGGTCCGGATGGGCGCCATCCAGTCGCCGGTACCCAGCTCAGTGAGTGTGATGGAGATGCGGCCTCTCGGCCGCTTCAGCGGGCTGCATTCTGCGCACCTGCTGGAGGCAGCGATGTTGCATGCATGCGAAGCAGAGTGCACCTGAGCGCGTCGGCCATCGCGAGCACCGGCGCTGGACGAAGGAGTCCATATGGCAACGCCATCCTCTGACGGGCCGGACCACGCACGCCCTGACGTCAACGGCGCAGACCACGTCGGCGGCGCGGGCCGGCCGCCCCACGACGGCGAGGGTGGTGACGGCGGCGATACCAGCCGCCCATCCCGGGAAGGTGCCGCGGAAGGCGGTTCGTCCAAGGGCGCTGTGAAGCGCACATTGCGGGAGTTCAAGGAGGACAACCTCACGGACTGGGCAGCTGCCCTGACCTACTACGGAGTCCTGGCGATCTTCCCGGCCCTGCTGGCTCTGGTGTCCATTCTGGGTCTGCTGGGCCCTGCCACCATCGACAAGCTGATCAAGAACCTCTCCAGCATCGCGCCCGGGTCCGTGCGCGACGTCCTCACCACGGTCCTGGAGCAGCTCAAAGGCGGTCAAGGGAAGGCCCTGCTCGCGTTGATCATCGGTGTCGTCCTGGCACTGTGGTCGGCCTCCGGCTACGTCGCTGCGTTCATGCGGGCATCCAACATCGTCTATGACATCGGCGAGGGCAGGCCGGTCTGGAAGACGCTGCCGGTCCGCTTCGGTATCACCGTGGCCGTGGTGATCCTCCTGGCCCTCACCGCGGTCGGCGTCGTCTTCACCGGCCCACTGGCCAAGAAAATGGGGTCGTTCCTGGGGCTGGGCGACACGGCGGTGACCGCGTGGAACATCGCCAAGTGGCCCGTCATGTTCCTCCTGGTCGTTCTGATCATCATGCTGCTGTACTGGGCCGCCCCCAACGTCAAGCGGCAAATCCGACGCGTGATGCCAGGCGGTGTCCTGGCCGTGGTGATCTGGCTCATCGCCTCGGCGCTGTTCGCCCTCTACGTCGCCAACTTCAGCAGCTACAACAAGACCTACGGCGCCTTCGCCACCCCCATCGTCGCGCTGATCTGGCTGTGGCTCACCAACATCGCGATCCTGCTGGGGCTGGAGTTCAACGCCGAACTCGAACGTGGGCGTGCCATCGATAGCGGTCACCCTCCGGGTGACGAGCCTTACGCCGAGCCCCGCGACACCCGCAAACTCTGATGCCGGCCGCTTCGGTCTCACGATGTGACTGTGGCTGGTTCCTGCCCCGTGCAAGGGAGAGATGGCGCGCGAGGTGGGAACACCCCGCGCACGTCTCCATCACGGCCACGGTCTCTGCTGAAGCCTCCGTGCCCGCGGCGGATCCTGACTTCCCGATCTTGCGCTTTCGCGTGGAAAATCGCCCAGTAGTTGATTTCTCGACGCGCGGAGCGGCGCTTTGCCAGACCTCTTACTGCAGCAGCTCAGCGACCTCGGACAACTGGGCCTTGGTCAGGGGGCCGCGCTGGAGGGCCCTGGCGTTCTCCTCGGCCTGGACGACGCTGCGGAAGCCGGGGATCGGCACCGTCCGCGGGCTACGTGCCCACAGCCACGCGAGGGCGCCCTGTGCAAGCGTGCGGTCGTCGGCGGTGAGCACGTCCCGCACGGCGTTGATGCGCGCCCTCCACTGCGCTGCGGGCACGCCACCCTCATCGAACCAGCGCAGCCACGCAGGCGGCACCGAACGGATGTCACCCGCGGCGCCGCGGCCCGAGGAGCCCTGTTTGCCGGTGAGCAGACCCATAGCGAGCGGGCTGCGCACGATGGACGCGAGTCCGCGCTGCTCGCACAATGCCAGCATTTCAGGCGCGTCCACCAGCACATTGCACGCGTGCTGGACGCCCACGCAGTGCTCCCCGTGGGCGAAGAGCGCCGCTCGCCCGGGATCGTCGGTGCTCCAGGCGTACGCGCGGATGAGCCCTTCTCGTACGAAATCCTCGCAGACTTCGCGCAGTTCGGTTGCCTCGTCCAGCGGTACGTCGCCCAGATGCAGCTGGTAGACGTCGATCCAATCGGTGCCCAGCCGCCGCAGCGACGCGGTCAGTGCGCGGCGCGCGTACGCGACGGTTGTGTCCTCACCGGTCAGTGTGCGGGTCTCCGCGTCGAAGACGTTGCCCCACTTGGTGGCGATGACCACCTCGTCCCGCCGACCCGCGAGCGCCCGCCCCAGTACCCGCTCGCTGCGGCCGGTACCGTACACGTCCGCGGTGTCGAAAAAGGTGACCCCGAGCTCCATCGCGCGCCGGATCGCCGCGATGGATTCCTGGTCGTCGACGGTGCCCCATCCGAGGGGGTTCCCGTCGGCGTCCTGCCACTCACCGCCGATGGCCCAGCACCCGAACCCCAACGCACTGACCTCGATCTCGCTGTCTCCCAGCGTTCTGTTCTCCATGCCTACGCACGCTACGAGTTGGAGCGCACACGAGGGCAAGGCCGCCGAATGATCCAGAGTTCCTTGTCCATCGAGTGGATCGATCGACCGCTCGACGCCACCGGCCCGACTCCGAACCCGGGGAGCCAAGCCGGTCATGGCAGTTGAGATCGGGAGCCTGTGGAACACCACGTCAGTTCCTGCCTCCCCGCGGACTGCCGCCGGACGCCGGGCGCGGCATCGGCGGCTGTCGACGGAATCGCAGCGGAAGAGCTCGGCTTGGACTCAGCGCGCTCCCCTCGGGTCCAGATGAGTTCCGCCCGGTCAGCCGGAGGCCGGCAGAACCGGTTGGGTGAGATGCCGCCGCAAGAAGGTATGCACCAGCGCCTTGTTGTGGGCGGACTGTTCGTTGTCGCTGGCGCCCGCGTGGCCACCGCCGGTGTTCTCGTGGAGCAGGACCGGGTGGCCGAGTTCGCGCAGCCGTGCGGCCGCCTTGCGGGCATGGCCCGGGTGGACGCGGTCGTCACGGGTGGAGGTCGTCAGAAGAACCGGCGGGTAGACCTGGTCTGCGGTGAGCTGGTGGTACGGGGAAAGCGCGCGGAGGTGGGGGCGATCGGCTTCGTCGTCCGGGTTGCCGTACTCGGCGATCCAGGACGCACCGGCGAGAAGCTTATGGAAGCGGAGCATGTCCAGGAGCGGTACCTGAGCGACGATCGCGCCGAACAGCTGCGGGTAGCGGGTGACCATCGCGCCCATGAGCAGGCCGCCGTTGCTGCCCCCCGCGGCGCCCAGCATGCCCGGGGTGGTGATGCCCCGCGCGATGAGGTCTGCGGCGACGGCCGCGAAGTCCTCGAAGGCTCGCGATCGGTCCGCGCCGAGCGCGGCCTGGTGCCAGTTCGGTCCGTACTCGCCGCCACCTCGGATGTTCGCGGTCACGTAGGTGCCGCCACGCTCCAGCCACGCCCGGCCCGTCACCGCGTCGTAGAAGGGGGTGAGGGAGACCTCGAAACCGCCGTATCCGTGGAGCAGGGCGGGTCCTGGGCCGGTGAGGGAACGGTCGGGGCCGATCACGAAGTACGGCACCCTCGTGCCGTCCTGGGAAGTCGCGAAGAACTGCTCCGCCGCCAGACCAGCCGCGTCGAAGCGGGCCGGAGCCTGCTTAAGGATCTCTGTATCGGCGCCGATCTGCCCGCGGTAGAGAGCGGCGGGCTGCAAGAACCCCGACACGTCCAGGAAGTACTCGTCGGAGACGTCCGGGTCCGTGTCCACGACAGTGACGGCGGACAGCGCCGGAACGTCCGCGAGCGGCTTGCGTTCCCACCCACCGACGGGGGTCGGGGTGAGGACCTCGATGCGGGTACTGACGTCGCGCATCGTCTCCAGGATCAGATGGTGGCGGGTCCATGAGTGCCCGGTCAGAGCCGTTCGCTCATCCGGGGTGAACAGCACCTCCGCGGTACGGTCGCCCGCCAGGAAGGCGTCGAAGTCGAACGCCAGCAGAGAGCCCGCCCTCTGTCCGAGCCAGTCGGACTTCAAGGTGACGATCAGATGCTGCCGATGGAAATGGGTACTGGCGTCCTCAGGAACGTCGATCCTGACGAGCGTGGCATCGGGAGTCAGGAGGTACACCTCGCTGCGGAAGAAGTCCTGCGACCTGGCGACGAAGTCCCGCTCGAAACCGGGTGTGGTGTCGCGCCAGCCCCAGGTCGACACATCTCCCGTCTCGCCCTCGAAGACCAGGGCGGCTTCCTCCAACGGCGTGCCGCGTCGCCACCTGCGAACCGTGCGCGGATAGCCGGCGTCGGTCAGCGAGCCCGGCCCGAAGTCCGTGCCGATGAAGACGGTGTCGGCGTCGATCCACCCGATCCGCGTCTTCGCCTCCCCCACCTGGAACCCGCTCTCGACAAAAGCCCGAGTGGCGAGGTCGAACTCGCGCACCACAACGGCATCACCACCGTCGCGCGACAGACGCACCAGCGCCCGGTCGTAATCGGGATGGCGCACCTGCGCACCGGCCCACACCCACTTCTCGCCCTCCGCGGCAGCAAGCGCGTCGACGTCGAGAAGGACCTCCCACTCCGGGGCATCCTTGCGGTACTGCTCCAGCGTCGTACGCCGCCACACACCACGCACGTGCCCGGCGTCCCGCCAGAAGTTGTAAAGGAACACTCCGACACGGGCGGTGTACGGGATGCGGTCCGAAGCGTCCAACACCTCGCGCAAGCGCTCCTTCAAGGAACTGAACCCGGCGCCGACAGCCAGCACGGCCTCCGTCTCGGCATTCCGCTCGGCCACCCACTCGAGCGCGGCCTCACCCTCAACGTCTTCCAGCCACAAATACGGGTCGTCATCCATCACAAGCCGAATTGTGCAGGCCCGGAACGCGTGGTGGTACCACATCCGCCCAATGTCCGGGCGTGCGCTCTCGGCTGTGGTGCCATCCGGTGCGTCCGCTCGGGCATACCGGACGTACCCGATGGCCACCACCGACGCTGCCCCGGCTGACCGGCGCTCGCCGCGCCGGCCAGGAACGTCATGTACGACGAAGGAACGGAAACGGGCAGACCGGTCCGCGGTCACGAAGACCTGACCGCCGCTTTGCGGCTGGTGTCTGAACTGGGACTCCAGGGCCATGATCCCGTGGGTTCAGGGAAACCGAAGGTCCTTCAGCGCGAACCCGCGGCCCGCCGGCGTGCGTCAGGCCGATGCGTCCGTGGGTTCGGGTGAGACACGAGGATGCTGAGCGATCCGCAGCGTCAAGCTGACCGACGTTCCCGCGGATCGTTCCGTCCGTTTGTGCCAGAACCCGAGTACCGACAGCAGTTGTTCAGCATCTCGGGAGGCAGCCGAAGGGCAGCACCGGCTGCCGGCCGTCCCGCGACGCCGCAACGACGTCACCCGGATCCTCAAGCACGTGGTGGTACCCGCGCCGGTGCACCGCTGGTTCGACGCACAGCACCACAGGCCAGGCCGCCCCCTTCCCCGAAGGGGGCGGGATCGCCGCCCGGTCACGGTCAGCCGCTTGCTGTTGCGCGGACCGTGCGGCAGGAGTACCTGACCAGTCCGTGCAAGTCGAGACAAAATACCCGTCGACCAGACGGGCGACGGCAGCCCTGAGCTCGGGATGCTGCGATCAGGAGCCTGGTGCACTCTGGACGGATGAGCGCCCCGATAGTCGTGCACCACTCTGCACCGACCGGTGGTCGGGTGGTCACCATCAACGATGAGATGGTCGGCCTCGTCCACGACGACCACGCCCTGATCGAACTCCTCCGGCGTGCCGGCGTCTACGACGCCGAGAATTGTCTCGACGACCCGACCTGGATCGAATGGCACGGCGGCCCGGCCCACCGGTACGAAGCGCTGTGACGTAAGCCCTGCACATCCGGAAGGAGTCAGGGCTGTCCCGCCCGCGCCAGACGGGGACCGGGACGTGTTTTGGACCGCACCGGCCGTTGTGCGGCCGAGCCCGACGGGCAGCCGATCTCTATCAGCGGCACGGCCGTCTGGGCGGTGCGCGAGGACGGCAAGCTGCAGCACAACTGGGTGGAACGTGCCACTTGGGAGCTGTACCAGCAGCTGACGAGCACCTGAGGGCGGTGAGACGATCACCCCGCCTCGTGGTCACTGCCACGGGGGGCCTCGCTGTCATGGAACGTACCCACTACGAGGTCTGGTCGACAGACGCCCTGGACGGCGCAACAGCGCACGAGTCGGCCACCGCTGCCGAGGTTACGCTGATTCCCAGAAGGCTGGGAGACCGGAATGTCGTCCGATACTTCTGCGATCGGAGGGATGCAATGGGAGACCGGGAGACCCGAGCGGCATTGGACCGGCACTGGGCAGCGTCTGCTGCCGGGGACCAAGACGCCGAGCACGAGATCTATCACGACGACGTCATCACTGACTATCCCCAGTCGGGTGAGCGCATCCACGGCCGCCGCAATCTACAGGCGCTGCGCTCAAACCACCCGGCCGAGCTCACCTTTACCATCCGTCGGATTCTCGGTAATGGGGATCTTTGGATCACCGAATATGTGATCGACTACGATGGGAAACCCGCATCCACTATCAGCATCATGGAATTCCGCGACGGCAAGGTCGCCCACGAGACCCAGTACTTCGCGGATCCGTTCACTCCGCCCGCCTGGCGCGCCGGATGGGTCGAGTCGATGCCCTTCAACTGACGCCTGCTTGCGATCCACTCGCGTGCCACATCGGGACCAGGGCGGAGCGGGGACTCACGGGGCTGTCCCGGCCGGACGGGGCCGAGGTCGTCAGGAATCCGAGCGCGGCGGTACTGCGCGGCACGTAGCGGGGGGACTTCGAGGACCTCGCAAAGTTCTGGCGGTACTCGAAGGCCAGAGCTGGTGGAGACGTAGACAGCCGGACCTCATTGCGAGTGACCTCGGGAACAAGTCCTACGTGGCCCCGTCTCACGCCGCTGCCGCGGCCACACGCTCCACCACTGGACGCCAGCATTCCAGACCCGGCACGCGCAGGCCCACGACTTTGCCCGCATCGTCGGCGCGGCGCAGCGCGACGGCCGCCGTGGAGTCGGGGTCTGCTTCGAAGACGGCGGCTTCCTCCGACGTCATGACGCCGCCCTGGCAGCCGAGGGTGCGGGCGCTCTCCGGGGACAGCACCAGGTGCGCGTCAGTGGCGGCCAAGTAGCGCTTGGCGGGGATGTGGAGGGCTACCAGGCGGGCGACCCGGGCGCCGAGGAGCCCTATGACGGCCGCCGCGGCGTGCTCGCCGTGGCCGGCCTCGTCGCCGGGCAGCAGGTGGTGGCCGATGTCGTGAACGAGCCCGGCGACCTGCAACTCCTCGTCGTCGGGATGGCGCTCGGCGAGGACCGCCGCAACCTGCAGGCCATGGTCGAGGATGTCCACCGGGTCGCCTGAGCCGTCTGGGGTGTCCCAGGCATCCTCGCAGTCGGCCAGCAGTGCCATGAGCTCGTCCACGGACGACAGTCGCTCTCCGTTCATGCCCGCACGCTGCCGAAGTCGTCCGTACGGCGGGTGTACGCGCGCCGTACTCCACGGGGCCGAGCAGCCAAGAAAGCCCGAAGTGGGATCGCTGCTCAGGCGGCGTCCGGTGTCCCAGTCCCCACTTCGGCACAGCGCCGGACCGGCTGCACACGATCGACAACGGACGGAAACACCGCAGCGCTCAGAGGAAGCGGGCAGAGCCGGAGGCGACCACTGCGCCCCGACCGCCTGAGCCCCGGCCCACGGCGCCCGCCGTACGGGCGTGCGCAGTCAACCGCGCCTGGGTGAACGGGCTGTGGCCAACCGCTCGCGCACGGCCCTGCGGTGGCCTGCCGCCCGGACCGGACCTGCGGTCACTCGCCCGCGGCGACCACTTTGAGTTCGTCGAGCGACTCCCGAAAGAAGTCTGCCAGGGTACGTTCCCCGCTGTCGCCGACCCAGCGCTCGAACCCGACCTTGAAGACGGCGATACCCGCCTCCGCGGTGAGGCTCGCGGCCGGGTCCTTGACGCCGCGTCGGCGCAGCGTGGCGGCGAGCGCCGCAGACAGCGACGCGAGCTTGATCAGCTCGCGCTCGCGCAGCTCCGCGTTCGCCATGATGACGGCCTGGCGTTGCCGCGCGAACTCGTGGCGCTCCAGGAAGAAGCCGGCGACGGTCTCCAGCGTCGCGGCCATCGCGTCGATCGGGGCCGCTGAGTCCGGGGTGCCGGCGAGGGTGTCCACGAAGGCCTCCTCCAGCGCGTGCGCACCCCCGAACAGCACCTCGCGCTTGTCGGCGTAGTGCCGGAAGAACGTCCGCTCGGTGAGCCCGGCGCGTTCGGCGATCTGCGCGGCGGTGGTCTGCTCGAACCCGCGTTCGCTGTAGAGATCCAGCGCTGCCTGCTCCAGCCGCCCGCGCGCGTTCGGCTCCCATCTGCCCATGCCCCGATCTTACGTGATGACAGTGACTGACATCAGATGCTACGGTTGATGACAGTCACTGACATAGGCACGTTCGCCGCACATCCAGAGTCCCGGTACCCCCGGTACCGCGCGGCGAGGACGGTCGCCCTACCCGGAGGTTCTCCTCATGCGTGTGTTCATCACCGGCGCGTCCGGCTGGATCGGTTCAGCCGTTGTTCCGGAACTCATCCGCGCCGGCCACCAAGTCGTCGGGCTCGCCCGCTCGGACGCCTCGGCTGCCGCCCTTGCCCAGGCCGGCGCCGAGGTGCGCCGCGGCACACTCGACGATCTCGACACCCTGCGCCGCGCTGCTGCCGACGCCGACGGCGTGATCCACCTCGCCTTCAAGCACGACATCGCGTTCAGCGGCGGCTTCGAGGACGCCGCCGACGCGGACCGGCGTGCCATCGACACGTTCGGCGAGGCGCTCGCCGGCTCCGACCGCCCGTTCCTCATCGCCTCCGGCACCCTCGGGCTGGCGCCCGGACGGGTCGCGACCGAGCAGGACGGCCACGCGACCGGCCCGGTCGGCGCCCATCTGACGGGCGGCCCGGCCAAGCGGCTGGCCAACGCGCACGCGACGGTCGCCCTCGCGGACCGAGGAGTCCGCTCGTCGGTCGTCCGGCTCCCTCCCACCGTGCACGGCGACGGGGACCACGGCTTCCTCGCCACCGTGGTCGCGATCGCCCGCGAGAATGGCGTCTCCGGCTACATCGGCGACGGCGCCAACCGCTGGCCCGCCGTGCACCGGTCCGACGCCGCGCACCTCTTCCGCCTGGCGCTGGAGAGCGCCCCGGCCGGCTCCACGCTGCACGCGATCGCGGACGAGGGCGTGCCGATCCGTACCGTCGCCGAAGTGATCGGGCGGCACCTCGGCCTGCCCGCGGCCTCGGTCTCCCCGGACGACGCGCCCGGGCACTTCAGCTGGCTGGCCGGCTTCCTCGGCATGGACAACCCCGCCTCCAGCGCGCACACCCGCGAACTCCTGGGGTGGCAGCCGACCCAGCCCGGGCTCATCGACGACCTCGACAAGGGCCACTACTTCGCCGTTCCCAAGAACTGAGGTGGAGTGAAGCAGAGAACCGGCTCCAGGAATCGCATACCCCTGCGGGGGCACACGGTGGACATGGCAACTCGACCGGTGAAGGCACGCGGACGCGTGCACGCCCAACGCGCGGCGAACAGCACAGCTGTTTCGGCCGCCGCCCGTGCGGGCTTCGTCGCCCGCGGGGTCATCTACGTACTGATAGGCGTCCTCTCGCTTCGGATCGCACTCTCCGACGGCGGTGGCAAGCAGGCGGACCGCGGTGGTGCGATCGCCGAGATCGCCGAGAAGCCCTTCGGTACCGTTCTGCTCTGGCTGCTCGGCATGGCCCTGGCGGGCATGGCCCTGTGGCGGCTGTCCGAAGCCGCTTTCGGGCAGGCGGGCCCGGACGGCAAGAAGGCGAGCAAGAGGGCAATGGCCGCCGGCCGTTTCGTCTTCTACGGATTCGTCTCGTACTCCGTGCTGTCCTACGCTGCCGGAAACACGGGCAGCGGCAGCGGCGGCTCCGACAAGGACTCCCAGGACGTCACAGCGAAAGCGCTGGACTGGCCCGGCGGGCAGTGGATCGTCGCCGTCGCCGGTATCGCGGTGGTCGCGGCCGGTGTGTGGATCGCGGTGAGGGCGATCATGCATAAGTTCCACAAGCACCTGAAGATGTTCGAGATGTCGGAGAAGGCCCGCAAGGTGATCGATTTCCTCGGGATGTTCGGCGGCGTCTCCCGGGGCATCGTCTTCGCCGTCGCGGGCGTCTTCGCCGTCGCGGCGGCTGTCCAGCACAAGCCCGGCAAGGCCAAGGGCATGGACGACACCCTGCGCTCCTTCACCGAGACCCCTGCGGGGCCTTGGCTGCTGGTACTGATCGCAGTCGGCCTCGCGGCGTTCGGGGTCTTCTCCTGGGCCAATGCCCGCTGGCGCAAGGTCTGACAGGCGGAGGTGGATCCGTGCGGTGCGCGAAGTGGCTGCGGCGACAAGAACTCCTTCCGCTCACCTCGGCAACCCGAACGGAGCGCACCGATACCGGTGGCGGCGAGCTCACCCGACACGGCTGCGGTCACGACGACGCGCCCCGGAAACCCAGCCGGGGCCAACATCTCTTCGCCGTAGCAGCGGACGGACGCAGCGGGCACCGCCGGTCAGGTAGGCGGCGGCCTGCCCTCCGGAGTTCCCGCCGCCGATGACCCCCACCTTGTTGTCCCGGCACAGCTACGCTGCCACCGCACTGGCGGTGCAGAAGACTCCGGCGCCCTCGAAGGCCTCCGACCCCGCACGGCCGGCTGACGGCGCTCCGGCACGTTCAAGTGGTAGCCGATGACCTCGCAACGGCGCGGTCGGTCACTTTCTCACCGAGGCCGTGCAGGACCGATCGCGTCGGTTCCTTCTGCCGGAGCGCCAGTACTGAGCGCGGTGCGCGACGCGCAACGTCCGGCATCACCCTTGATCGATCGCAGCCGGCCGACTCGTCAGCGGCCTCGGGGCGGTGCACTGTGGAAGACGTGGGCCTAAGGGAAGGTGTCACGGGTCTGCGGGAGTCATGGCGGCCGGGCCACGCGCTCCTGGCGATTCCCGTCGCGCTCATCGTCGTGATCGCAACCGTGGACATCCTGCTGCCGGAAGACATCTATCTGGGGCCGCTGCTGGTCATCGCGCCCGCGATCACTTCCTCATTCGAGGGCCCCGTACTGACGGGAGTGGTGGGGCTCCTGGCGGTGGCGGCCCAGGCATTCATCGCCCTGCACTCCGGCGTGCTGACCTCCCGGAACGCTTTGGTGCAGATCGCCGCCCTCGCGATCCTCTCCGCCCTGACCGTGTTCTTCTGCCTGATACGCGAGCGGCACAGCCGACAGCTCGCCCGGGTGCGCTCAGTGGCCGAAACCACACAGAAGGTACTGCTGCGGCCGCTCCCGGACCGTATCGGCCCACTGCGGATCGCCTCCTTGTACCTGGCCGCCGAGGACGAGGCCCAGATCGGAGGCGACCTGTACGCGTCCACCCGCATCGAGGGCGGAACCCGCATGATGATCGGCGACGTGAGAGGCAAGGGCCTGGCCGCCATCGAAGAAGCCGCCCTCCTGCTCGGCGCCTTCCGCGAGGCCGCCCACCAGCACACCGGCCTGCCCGCACTGGCCGCGGCTCTCGATCAGAGCGTCACCCGCTACCACGCCGACTTCGAGCCGGAGGATGAGGACGACGCCGGGGAACGCTTCGTCACAGCGCTGCTGCTGGAGATACCCGAGGAAGGCCCCGTCAGCCGAATGACCAGCTGCGGCCACCCTGCTCCCCTGCTGCTCAGCCGAGGACACGCGGAAGCCGTCCCGAGTCGGCACCCAGCGCCCCCGCTGGGGATCGGCGACATGGGGCCGGCGGGCTACACCGTCGACGTGTTCGCCTTCGAGGCGGGAGACACTCTCCTCCTTTTCACCGACGGCGTCATCGAAGCACGCGACCGAGGCGGCGACTTCTACCCGCTCGCGGAACGCGCCGCCCAGTGGACCGAGAGTCCCCCGGAGACGCTCCTGCACCACCTGCGACGCGACCTCCTCACCTACGTCGGCGGGCGCCTGGGCGACGACGCCGCCATCATCGCGATCCACCGCAGCCCCGTCCCTCATCCGGAATACCGCCCTGGAGATCACCCCTGACGGCTTTTCGTCGCGGCTCCGGAGGAACCAGTACCAACGGACGCCGGCGGGAGCGACGTCGCCAGCGGCGCTCTTCCGCCACACCCGCATGTCCGTGACACTGGCGCAGTTCGCGTCATCCACTGCACTGCGACAGGTCCGTGAAAGGACGAAAATGGCTCCTTCCCGCTCCTTTTCCCTCTTTCCGCACTCGTTCGACCGCCGTACGGCGCTGCGCGGGACGCTGGCCGCCGGCCTCGGTGCCGTACTCGGGCCTGTTCTGCTGTCGGGGGCCGCGCAGGCGTACTCCTGGTCGCGCACCCTGAACCAGGGGGCCACCGGTGCCGACGTGACCGAACTGCAGATCAGAGTCGCCGGGTGGGCCGCGGACAGCGCCAGTCAGACCCGCGTGGCCATCGACGGCAACTTCGGCGCCGGCACCGCGGCAGCGGTCCGCCGGTTCCAGGCGGCCTACGGACTCACCGCCGACGGCAGCGCCGGGCCCGCGACCCAGTCGCAGCTCAACGCCCTGGAGCAGTCGGACGGTTCGACCGTGCACTTCGACTTCAGCGAGTTCACCGACCGGATCAGCGGCACCTTCTCCGGCGGCAAGCTGAGCGCGACCGACGTCAAGGAGAATGCCCGCCGAGCGATGTACAAGCTGGAGGCGCTGCGCAAGAAGCTCGGCAACGTCCCCATCACGGTCAATTCCGGTTTCCGCAGCATCGCGCACAATGCCGACGTCGGCGGCGCCAGCGACAGCATGCACCTGTACGGCACGGCGGCCGACCTTGCCGTCTCCGGAGTGCCCAACAAGACCGTCTACCAGAAGGCGGAGACCTCCGGCTTCTCCGGCCTGGAGACCTACACCGCGGACCACCAGCACGTCGACAGCCGGGCGGACCTCGGCCGGGCCTGGTGGTGGGAGAACGGCACCGTCTAAGGGTCTCCTGAAGACTTGTCGGTGGAGGGGTGTCCCGGTTGAGGGATGCCCCTTCGCTGTTGTGCGGAGATGGTGGCGAGGGTCCAGGTGCGGCCTGTGTGGGTGAGGCCGAGGTTGGTCAGTGGGCGGAGGCTGGGGGCTGCGTAGCCAGCATGAGCATCAGGAAACCTGGCCATCGAAGCCCCAACACACCGGGCTCAGGCGATGGAGGATGATGACCGGCATGCACATCCGCATCGACGCCGTCGACCTGCCCGGCCTCAGCTGCCAGGCCCCCGCCGACGCCAAAGTCCCCGCGTACAGCAACATCCACGTCGCCGTGCAACGCCGCGACCGTCCGGCCGAACTCCTCGACCCGCAGCCGGCCGACGCCGCGTCCGCGACGTGGACCCTGGAGTGCACCGCGATCTCCTCGCCGACCGGCACCGAGGTGAAAGGCCCCTACGTGCAGGACCGTCTGGGCCACCGGTTCATCTACCTGTCGTGGGGCACGGTCGACGAGTCGGGCACCTTCACGATGTTCCGCCGCGCCAAGCTCATGCTCGACGCCGTCCCCGCCGACGTACTCGCCTCCGCCGCACACGACGGCCTGCTGATCGGACGCCTCGGGCTGACCGACGCGTGCGGCAACCCCCTGTGCGCACGGGTGGTGCCCCCGCACATCTCCTGGACCGCCGAGCCCGCCGCGTAGAAGCGGCCGGCCGACTGTGATGCGCGGGCTGTGACCTCGACGGAGAGGAGGCCGCGCCCACCCCGCCGGGCTTGTCGGGGCGGGCGCGGCGGGGTCGAGTGATGGCGGGTCGGTGCGGCCTTACCAGGGCAGGGTGCCCTCGGCGTCGAAGAAGCCCCCTGTGGGGCCGTCGGGGCCGGCCTGTGCCATACGCACAATGATCTCGGCGCCCTGCTCGACGCTCTGGACGCCGGTGTTCCCGTTCAGGTCGGTCTTGGTGAAGCCGGGCTCCACCGCGTTGATCCGCATGTTCGGGAATGCCTTCGCGTACTGCACCGTGATCGCGTTGACCGCTGCCTTCGACGCCGGGTAGGCCACGCCCGGGTAGGCGTACGACGGGGTACCCGCCGCGGTGATCCGGGTCAGCGAGGCCAGGCCGCTGCTGACGTTGACCACGACCGGGGCCCCGGAACGCTCGAGCAGCGGCAGGAACGCGTGCAGGACCCGCACCGTGCCGAACACGTTCGTCTCGAACGTGTTCCGCATGATGTCGGCGGACACGTCCCCGGCACCGATCACGACGTTGCCGGCACCCCTTTCCTCGATGCCTGCGTTGTTGATCAGTACGTCCAGCCCTCCATCGGCCTCGATGGTCCTCGCCGCCGCCTCGACGGACGCGTCGCTGGTGGTATCGAGCTGGACCAGCCGTGCGCCCAGCTGCTCGGCGGCACGGCGCCCGCGTTCGGCGTCCCGGCTTCCGATGTAGACGGTGTGGCCCGCGGCGGTGAGGCGGCGGGCGGTCTCGAAGCCGAGACCCTTGTTCGCTCCGGTGATCAGTGTCGTTGTCATGCCTCCAGGCTGCGGCTGAGTCTCGGCAGCAGCCAGGCGTCCCGTCTTCCTGGGACTGCCAGTACCAGGACGTTCCGCGCGCGGCGGTGCACAGTGGTGACATGGCGAGCACGGGATTCGGGCGCACGGTGCGGCGCTGGCGCGACCGGGTCTCCCCGGAGGCGGCCGGGCTGCCCGCGGGCGGCCATCGGCGCGCGGCCGGACTGCGCCGGGAGGAGCTGGCCCTGCTGGCCGGGATTTCGGTCGACTATGTGACCCGCCTGGAACAGGGCAGGGCGACCAACCCCTCGGAGCAGGTCGTCGAGGCCCTGGGGCGTGCCCTGCGCCTCTCCGCGGCCGAGCGCGAGCACTTGTTCCACGCCGCCGGGCTCGTACCCCCGGGGCAGGGCGCGGTGCCTGCCTACATCACACCGAGTGTGCACCGGATGCTGGACCGGCTGACCGGGACGCCCGTCGCGGTCTTCGACGCGGCGTGGACGCAGTTGCTGGCCAACCCCCTGTACACGGCGCTGATGGGCGAGCGGCATGGCCGGGAGCGCAACGGCGCATGGCGCGTCTTCCTCGGGTCGGGTGATCGCGTCCGCTACACGGCGCAGTCCCGGCGCGCGATGGAGACCGCGGTGGTCGCCGACCTGCGCACGACTGCCGTCCGGTACCCGGATGACCAGCAACTGCGGCGCCTGGTGACAGAGTTGCGCACGAAAAGTGAACGGTTCGCAGAACTGTGGGATGCGGGCGCCTTGGGTCAGCACGAGGCTGCGCGCAAGACCATCGATCACCCGCAGGTGGGCTCCCTGACGTTGGACTGCGATGTGCTCAGCGTGGCGGGCAGCGACCTGCGCATCATGATTTACACGGCTGAGCCCGGCACCCCGGACACCGAACGCCTGGAGCTCCTCGCCGTCCTCGGCACCCAGACACTCGTCGGATAGCCACCCTGCCGCAACCGCTATCTCCTCGCGGCCACTGTCCTCAGGTCACCGGCCTGCGGTGGGGACAAGGTGAGTCATCCTGGGGAACGGAACCCATGCCTGCCTTGCAGTTCCGTTCGAACCATGGGCCGGATAGCAGGCGCCGCCGTGAGCGCGGACCTTCCTACTTGTCGTGCTGTCGGCGCACCATCTCGGTGATCCAGACGGGCGCGAACGGAGACGTGCAGCCCGGGGAAGTCGGGTAGTCCTTGAGCACCTCCAGGCGCTCACCGATGTCGATTGCGCGGGTGCGGTACTCGGCGTGCTCGATCCCGATCTGAGCCAGGCAGTGGTTCATCGCCCACTGCAGGCGTCCCGGGGCGTCTTTCATCTCCGCCTCGATGACATCGATCAGTCCTGCGAGGTCGAGGCCCTCCGGCTTCTTCGCCACGCGTTCGGTGGTCAGCGCCCAGCCGGCACTCGCGACCACTGGATCCGGATCGGCGGCCCAGGCCAGGCGCAGCTCTTCGGAGTGCCGGTTCTTCTTCACCACGTAGTTCACGAGCCAGTCGTGCACCTTGGGTGTACGCGACTCGCGCAACATGACGTCCAACTCGTCACGCTCGAACGCCTTCGGGCGGCAGATCAGGATCGCCCAGCAGTCGCGCCGCGGTGTCATCCGTCTCCCAGAGCCGGCTCGCGAGCTCCTGCTGCGTCTTCAGACGCTTCGCGAGCGCGCGCAGCTTGCTGAGGTTCACACCGTGATCGTCACCGTGTTTCTCGTTCACCACGCGTGTCTTCGGGTCCTCGAGCTCGGCCAGCTCGGCCATCACCCCGGCCACCGTCGTCTCGGTCAGCGCCGTCTCGGCCACATCAGCCTCCCGTCCATCACGCGCGCCATGCAGCCTACGACGGAAGTCGGCCTCCTGTCGTACACGCCGGTTCGGCGGCAGAAACCGACGCGCTTCGTCCACCGTGATGGCCTTCACCCCCGATGCGCGCTTCTTGACGTCGATCGAAGTCTCGGCGTGCTTCTTGTACCGCGTTCCACCAGGTGTGCCGGCGCACCACGAGCGGCCGCGCTATGGCCGACACCATGGTGTCGTCGAGCCGCAGCAGGCCGACCGCCCGCTCCACCGCCCGGCTGGTGGGCTTGGCCCGTGGCGACGCGAATTCGTCCTCAGTAACGCACGCGAGGTCTTCCCTTGATTCAGTTGCTCGGTCGCTGCTGATCTTGGAGGGCCTCGCTCCGTCTCGCCCTCGCCCCACGCCGTGGCCCCGGACGCCGCGAGCCGGCTCACCAGGCTCATGTACGAGAGCCAAAAAAAATCGGACGGCGATGTCGAGAACCCGTGACCGGCTCCGTCCCAGCAATGAACGCGACCACAATGGGTCGCACCGGTACCGAGGAGAAACACGATGGCCAAGTACTTGCTGCTCAAGCACTACCGCGGCGCCCCGGCGGCGGTCAACGACGTGCCCATGGACCAGTGGACGCCGGAGGAGATCTCGGCCCACATGCAATACATGCAGGACTTCGCGGACCGGCTCGAGAAGTCCGGCGAATTCGTCGACGGTCAAGCTCTCGCCGCCGAGGGGACGTTCGTCCGGTACGACGGCGAGGGTCGCCCCCCGGTCACTGACGGACCGTTCGCTGAGACCAAGGATCTCATCGCCGGCTGGATGGTGATCGACGTCGACAGCTACGAGCGCGCCGTCGAGCTGGCCGGGAAGCTGTCGGCCGCCCCCGGGGCGGGCGGGAAGCCGATCCACGAGTGGCTGGAGCTGCGCCCGTTCCTGACCGCGCCGCCCACCATCACGGAGTGACCTCATCAATGAACGAGGCCCTGCTCAGGAGCCTCACACCGAGCGTGCTCGGGGTCCTCGTCCGCCGCGGAGCCGACTTCGCGACGGCCGAGGACGCCGTACAGGACGCGCTGGTCGAGGCGGTCCGCGTCTGGCCGGCCGACCCCCCGCGGGACCCGAAGGGCTGGCTGGTCACCGTGGCCTGGCGCCGGTTCCTCGACGCCACCCGGGCGGACACAGCCCGCCGCCGGCGTGAGGACCTCGTCGTCGAGGAGCCGGCGCCCGGGCCCGCGCCCACGGTTGACGACACGCTCCAGCTCTACTTCCTGTGCGCCCACCCGTCACTGACGCCGTCGTCCGCGGTCGCGCTCACACTGCGCGCCGTCGGCGGGCTGACCACCCGACAGATCGCCCAGGCCTACCTGGTACCCGAGGCGACCATGGCGCAGCGCGTCAGCCGGGCCAAGCGCACCGTCTCCGGCGTGCGGTTCGACCAGCCCGGCAACGTCGCCACCGTGCTGCGCGTCCTGTACCTGGTCTTCAACGAGGGCTACTCCGGCGACGTCGACCTCGCCGCCGAGGCCATCCGGCTCACCCGGCAGCTCGCGGCCGCGATCGACCACCCCGAGGTGGCGGGGCTGCTCGCCCTCATGCTGCTCCACCACGCCAGGCGCGCCGCCCGGACCGCGCCCGACGGCAGCCTGGTGCCGCTGGCCGCGCAGGACCGCAGCCGGTGGGACACGAGGTCGATCGCCGAAGGCGTCGGGATCCTGCAGGCGGCCCTCTCCCGCGACCGCCTCGGCGAGTTCCAGGCCCAGGCCGCCATCGCGGCGCTCCACGCGGATGCGCCCACCGCCGAGGAGACCGACTGGGTGCAGATCGTCGAGTGGTACGACGAACTCGCGCGCCTGACCGACAGCCCGATCGTCCGGCTGAACCGCGCCGTGGCCGTCGGCGAGGCCGACGGACCGCGTGCCGGCCTGGCGGCGCTCGTGGCGGTGGACGACTCACTGCCCCGCCACGCCGCGGTGGCGGCGTACCTCCACGAGCGCGACGGCGACCTGGCGACGGCAGCACGGCTGTACGCCGAGGCGGCCCAAAAAGCACCCAACCTCGCCGAGCGCGACCACCTGACGCGCCAGGCCGCCCGGCTCAACGCCCGCGGGTGTCGCTGACGGTTCACGCTCGGATTTGCCCGCAGCGCTTGGCGCGGTCCCGCGGCCAAAGCGGTCGCCTCAAAGGTAGTAGACGGGTCGAGACCAGCCTCGCGACGCGTTGCCGGCGGGGAAGCTTACGACCGCTCGCACAATGGCACGCCGGGTCCTTCACGTCAGACGCCTCCCTTGCTGCCAACGAGGTCTGGCGAGCCCTGGACAGGTGTGGACCGGCGGTGTTCGATGTAGGACGGTTCAAGACGGGGAGGGTGAAACTGCCATGGCTGGTGCGCCGCCGCTTGTGCGGGTCGTTGCTGCTCAGCTTGGAGAGAGCTTGGCAGGGATCCTGGTGGGGATTGCCGCGGACGTGCTTGTCTTCTCCACCGCGGATGATCTGAGGCTCTCCGGCACCGCCGGGCGCGTCCAGTTCGGCGGCGTTGCAGTCCTGACGCTGTTCTGGGCGGTCAATTTTCTGGTGTCCCGGCCGCGTGAGCTGCGTGCGTTCAGCGCCGCTGTCGCGGTCGAGGATGCGTCGGTTCTGGAGCAGAGCGAGGAGCAGACTCGCCATCTGCGGCGAGGCTGCTTTCGTGTGGCGGCCTTCGTTCTTCTGGTGACGCTGGGATGTACGTACGTCGCGCACTGGCCGCTTATTGGCCTGGGCTTTCAGCTGATACTGGGGCTCGGGCTCGTACACACCTGGCGGACTGTGATCTGGTGGGAGCGTCGGCACGGCGTCCATCTATGGAAGCCGGCATTGTCTGCCGTAGGTCGCGAGAACTGGCGTCGCTCCCCGTACTATGCAACGTCTGCGAGCGCCAGGTCCCTCACGAACAACGGCTAAGGGCTGTCCGACGAAGGCCTCGTGGTTGTCGGCGCGTCTCTCCCAGCGGATGCGCAGTCGCTTGAAACGTGCAGCCAGGCGATGATCGGCTCTGCCCTGCCCGGCAAGCGGCTCAACCAGGCTCATCTACGAAGATCCCCGTTTCAGGAGACGCAGTGAGGGCTGAGCAGAAAAGCTCCCCGTTGCGGCAGCCGGTGACAACGCAAGTGATGCTGCTGCGGATTCAACCAACCGGACATGGCTCAGGAGTTTCCTCGAGTGACCGCTCGTCGGGGACCGGTACGCGGGTGCGCGATGGGAAATGATGACACAGCCGAAGCATGAGAAAATATGGGCGAAGGCCCCAGCGCGCTGATGGGACAGTCCAGTTCACTCCTAGCCTTTGGGCTGACGAACATGAAGAAGACAACCTTGCGGACCATCACTGTCGCAGCGGCGGCTTCCTTGTGCTTGGAGGCCGGCATATTGGGCACATCAGCGAGTGTCTCCGTTGCCTCACCGCAGAATTCCCCGGTCGCGCCGTCGGTGCTTCAGTGCTACACGACCATGAGTGATCCGAACGCGATCGTGTGCTACCGGGTTTCGAAGCGGGTTGTGAACAGGGGCGGCCAGATTGAATTCTTCCCCTTCCTCATTCAGGTGCCCACTCCTTCGAATCCCCCACCCGCGATCGTCGTACACGCTTTGCCGCCACCACCGCCCGATCTTGGGGACGTGTGACTCCGGCGGTCTACTCTCCGCCAGTGGCGAGCAGCGGCACGCGGAGTGAGGACCCGCCGTCCCGCCAGGCGCCGAGCAACTGCTCCCCGAACCGGTCTTCCAACCATCCGGTGGCCGCGATACCGAACGCGACATCTGGTGCCAGATCCGGCTCCACCTGGAGCAGACCGGCGACGACCTCATGTCGCATGAGTTGCTCATGCACGGCGTCGGCCTCGACATGCTCCGTATAGAAGTGGACCGCCGCCGGCCCGGCGCCGGCTCGCTTCAATGCCTCCGCGAGGCGCCTCGACCCCGGGGAGGAGGTGATCTCCACCGAGGCGAAGTGACCGACCAGCGCACCACGATGTGAGCGGTGGAGCCCGAAGAGCGACATGAGGTTGACGGTCGCGAGCATCTGCCGCGATCCGGCGTCGAGGTAGCGCCCGTACGAGGTGTCCAGACGGAGATCTGCCATCAGGTCCGCGAACAACTTCGAGTGGATCCGTTCCGCCCGTCCCGCTCCGAATTCGTCGTACTCCACAGCTACCATTCCCGCCTTGGCCCGACCCGTCAGGCGGGGAATCACCCACACGTGCGGATCGGCCTCCTTCAGGTGGTACAGCGAGCGTTGGGCGGCGTACTCGCGTAGATGCCACAGTTCGCCCTCGTCCCGCAGGAAGTACGACACGCCTTCGGCGTCCACCGGCTCCACAACGGCCTCGTCGAGTGCGCTGCCGACATCCTCGGCAACCGGCACGTCGACGCGCAGAGCCGCCAGAAAGCCCCGCTCCAGCGCGGCACGCACCCTGAGCAGTTCCGGATCCCACTCCCACGCGCCGTCCACCCCGTCGAAGCCGCGGTAGTGCAGCTCGTAGCAGAGATAGAGGGACAGCTGCAGATCACCACCGTACGGATCGGCGCTCCCCACCAGGGACGTGTCGGGCAGCACGCGCCGACCCGGTTCCCGGCCGAACGCCTCGATCAAAGCGGCAGACACCTGTCCTCGGGCCTCCGGCAGTTTCATGGTGCTTCCCTTCCTCGACCCGTCGGCCCGTTCCGTTGCGACACTGCTAGGGGGAAGGAGTGCCCGGCGGGGTCGGCGTAGAAGCGCACGCCGCGTGGCCCACTGCTTTCCATGGTGTCTATCGGCATTGCGCGAGGCTCACCGCCTCGCGTTCCGCCTCGCCCAAATCACCGTGCGTGACGAGTACCCGAAGATGCGACTGCTGGGCGTCCTCCGGCCGCGGAGATCCGGGAGGGGCGTAGCCGTGATCCCGGCGGAGCGCCAGGTGCACGCCGTCGTGGCCGACGATTTCCACAAAATCAGGATCACTCATCGCCTGGATTTCCGCATCGAGGAATGAGGCGTACCTCCGCAAGGGCTTCGGGCTCCGTGCAGTCGAGAACGAGGACACTTGCCTTTGCAATGTCGTGCGATTTCGGGTACCCGCCGATGCTCAGAACTCACAGGCGACGGCCGTGACCCATATGGCGGGCTGTGGAGACACGAATCCCTGGTGGCCCCACCCACGGCTACGGCACGGCCCGCGGCCCGCCCAGACGTCCCGTCACAGAGCGGGATCAGCCTGTTTTGGAGCGTGACTGAAGGGGTCTCATGGGCCGCTCGGGATGCGCGGGCCAGGACACCCGTCAACTCTGGATATGGCGGAGCAATGCCGCTGAGTGGCGGCCCCCTGCGCAGACGCCGATCGGCTGCCTGCCCATGAAAAGGTGACGCACCCATGAATGACGCAAACAAGATCTTGCTCGCCGCAGCCCTGGCCGGCGGCTATGTGCTGGGCCGTACGAAGAAGGGCCGGTTCGCTCTTACGGCGGCGTCCTATATTGCCGGGCGTCAATTCGGGCTTGAACCGCGACAGCTCGTGACTCAAGGGATCCGCAAACTCGGAGAGATCCCGCAGGTTGCGGATCTGGGTGAGCAGCTGCGTGGGGAGGTCATGAACGCCGGTCGGGAGGCAGTCACCGCCGCTGCCAACCGTCGGCTGACGACGCTCGCCGATTCACTCCGGGAACGTACTCTCCAACTCGAAAGCGGCGGGGAAGAACCGGAAGAGGGGGAGGAGGAAGAGCAAGAGGGCGAGGAGGAGTACGCCCGCGACGAGGGCGAGGAGCCGGAAGAGGAATACGAGGAGGAAGAGGAACCCGAGGAGGAATACGAGGAAGGCGAGTACGAGGAGGAAGAAGAAGAGCCCGAAGAGGAAGAAGGCGAGGAAGAGGAGCCGGAAGAAGAAGAAGAGGAACCGGAGGAAGAGGAAGAGGAGGAGGAGGAAGAGGAGCCGGAGGAAGAGGAGCCGGAGGAAGAGCCCGAAGAGCGGCCACGCCGTCGCACTCCCCGAGCTGCTACGAAGCCGGCGCCGAGGAAGCGTACGCCCAGCAAGTCGGCCGCTGGCCGGCGTGACGGGACAAAGCAGGCAGCCCCCGCGAAGAAGGGTGCGGAGAAGCGGGCCGCCAAGAAGGCCACCGCGAAGAAGGCCGCCCCGAAGAAGGCCACCCCGAGCAGGACGGCTACGAAGAAGTCGGCTCCCGCCAAGAAGACCCCTCCAGCTAAGAAGACCGCTGCGAAGAAGTCGGCTCCCGCCAAGAAGACCGCCGCCAAGAAGACTGCCCCTGCTAAGAAGACTGCCGCGAAGAAGACCGCAACCAAGAAGACCGCGACGCAGAAAGCCACCGCCAAGAGGCCAGGGAAAAAGACCGCCGCCAAACCTGCGAAGAAATCTGCCGCCAAGAAGGCGCCTGCGAAGAAGACTGCCGCACGGAAGAAGGCCGCTCCCGCTGCGAAGAAGACCGCCAGGAAGAGCGCCAAGAAGACATCATCGCGCGTCGAGCGCCGGAGGTAACCGGTCATGGCAAAAACGGAACAGGACAACGCGGACTCGGGACTCGACCGGCTGCGTGGAGAACTCGCGGACTATCTCACAGCGTGGGTGGGGGATCTGGCCGAACGGGCCGGCGACAAGCTGATCGATGTGACGGACCAGCTCACCGACGTCGCACAGAACGGCGGATCACTCTCCAAGGTCGGATCCGCCCTCCTCGGAGGTGACTCCCCCCTCAAGGCTGTGCTCTCCGGGACGGCGAAGCATGTCAAGGACAGCGTCCTGGGGAAGGCCAAGGAAGCGCTCGGCGGCGGGCATGGGCGCAAATCAGGCGACAAGAAGGTCACCAACATCATCGAGGTCATCGATGTCGGGGTGCCGTTGCGTACGGCCTACGACCACTGGACGCAGTACGAGAAGTTCAGCAGCTTCACCAAGGGCGTACGGAATGTCTCGAGGACCGACGAGACGTCCAGTAACTGGAAGGCCAAAGTCGGTCCGTCGACTCGGGGTTGGAAAGCGACCGTCCAGGAGCAGGTGCCCGACGAACGCATCGTCTGGACGTCCGAAGGCGCCAAGGGATCAACCCGCGGTGCGGTCAGCTTCCATGAACTGACACCCGGACTGACCCGCATTGTTCTGGTCGTCGAGTACTACGCCTCCGGACTCTTCGAAAAGACCGGAAATCTGTGGCGCGCTCAGGGGCGGCGCCTGCGGCTGGACCTCAAACACTTCCAGCGCCACGTCACCCTCACCGATGAAGAGCCGGATGGCTGGCGCGGCGAAATCCGCGACGGCGAGGTCGTACGGAGTCACGAAGACGCTCTTGAGGACGAAGAAGCCGAGGACTACGACAGCGAAGAGGACGAAGAGGAAGGCGAGGAGGAGGACGAGGAGTACGAGGGCGAGGAGCAAGGAGACGAGGAATACGAGGGCGAGGGCGAGGAGGAAGGAGACGACGAGGAGGACGAGGGCGATTGGGAAGAGGAAGACGAAGAGCAGGGAGACGACGAAGAGGAGGAGTGAGTGGGGATGCCGCGGATGAGATGACGGAACCGCTTCTTGCGGCCGAATTTCTCGCGTGTCTTCCCGTTGGAGAAGTCCAGGTCCTCGACCGCGATCGCGGTCACGCCGGTCCGGGTGGCCCAGCGCAGCGACTGGCTGAACGCGTGGCGCAGTTGCGCGTCGCGATGGTCTGCCGAGCCGGTGAGGTCGTACGTGAACTGGTGAGGGATGCCGACCGGGTTGCCGGGCGTATCGAGTCGGTACGCGGCAAAGTGGTCGGCAGTTCACACCCCTTCGGTCCGAATGGATGCACTGCGCCACTCGGAGCGCACCGCAGCATTCGGACCGTGTGGTGGACGCGCCTTGTCACCCACCCCCGGCCAGCTGAGCATCTGGTTGCGCTGGACGTCCCCGACCGACCCGCCGTTGCTGAGTGCGGCGGGACCAGGGCTGTCAGAGCTTGAGGGCTTGAGGGTCTCCTTCAGAGCCTGAAGGAGTCCTTGCCCTTCTCCACTGCGTGCCTCACCTTTCCCTTGACCTTCTCGGCCTTTCCCCTTCTCTCCATACTCTTGTTGCCCACGGCCTTCCCGGCCATCTCCTTGGTCTTTCCCTCGATGATTTTTCCGATGCTCCTGGTTTTCTTTCCGATGCCCATGTCGTGCTCCTTCACGGTCATTCGGTGGGTGGCAGCAGCGTTCCGAGAGGCCCGAGATCCAGATTGAGGTCCTGCATGGAAAGGTCGTACCGAGCGCAGAGTTCAATCATACGATCGTGCAGAATCATCAGCGTTTCTCCCAGGCGCTCCTCCTGCTCCTCGGTGAGGCCTCCGGCGTCCACCCGCTGCAGGGCCTGGCGTTCCATGAGCTGTCGCAGCAGTTCGACGATCGTGAGGACGAGCTTCATCAGATCTCGTTCCACCGTGTCGCGGTCGGTGGTGATCCGCTGAACCGGCCTGCGGTCTGCCCGACCACAAGTCATGACGTCCTGCGGCGGTGCGGGCAGCAGGCGGAAGGCGCGGGTGGCGGCGTCGGCGACTTCGTCGAAGCGGTTGCCGGGTGGGTGGTCCTCACCTGTCATCGTTGTCTCCTGCGGGTGCTGAAATGGCATGCCACGGGGATGGATTCTGTTCGCTGATGGAGACGATCAGCGCGCGCAGCGATATGCGTACGAGGTCGATATCGGCGATGGAGAGCACGATGTCACCGGTGAGGACCACGCCTCCGCTGAGTAGTCGGTCCAGCAGGTCGATCAGCGCGATCTGCCGCTCCGCCAGCGGCGGTTCCTCCGATATGGCCTGCGGCCTGTCCGGCGCCTTCACGGAACGACCCTCTTCATCGGCTCGGCATCAGCCGGCGTAGCGAAGGAGTAGGGGGCCCAGGGCCCGGTGACTTCGACGCGCACCCCTGGAAATCCTTCCGCAGCCTGCAGGACATCGGCGCGGAAGGACTCAGCATGCTGGAGCGGCACGAGGTACGCGTCGTTGATGACGTTCTCTCCGGGCCCGCGCGCGAGTTCGCCCTGCTGCGGCCGGTGCTGGACCCGGTCGACGGCATGGACACGGGCTGCGGATTCGATCCGCTCGGCTGCCTGTGAGGCGCCCCGATAGACGTCTTCGCGGGCATGTCTTTGTGCTCTGCGGTGGCTGAGGTAGGCCCGTCCCGGGCTCAGACCCGCTTCCGTGGCTGGTTCTGCCGGGCTCGCGGCTGCCTCGGGCGCTTCGACATAGATCTTGACGCCCCACTCCACCTGCGCGGCCAGGGCGGTCAGTCGGCCGGCAAATGCCTCGCGGCGGGCCTGGAGCATGAGGCGAACTCGCTCGTCGTCGAGGTACACCGTCGCCAGACGAAGTGGCAGTACGGTGGTGCGAGCAGCCAACGCGTCGATCACATGGTTATGGGCGCGGGCGACGGACTCCAGCCAGTCCAGGTCCTCGAGATGCACGCGCAGCGCGGCCTCCTGGAAGTCCTCCTCAGGCACCGCGCTCACGACAACTGCCACATCGTCACCTTGTGCTACGCGCACCAGATGCACCGGCGCATCCGCCACCCCCGGAAGCCCCGACAGAACCTCCTCCAATGATCCGTCGGCATCCCGCGCGACTGCGTACGCATAGGTGATGGCTTCGGTCATGGCGCGTCCCGCCTCTCACTGCGGGCTCTGGGCGCTGCACGTTTGGCACGTGAAGTGCGGCGCGGGGCTGCAGAGCTCTCGTCGCCCTCGGCCGGTGGCAACTCACCGCCTTCACGCATCGCATCTATCTCGGCACGCAGCCTCTTGTTCTCCTCGGCGAGTGAGCGGTAGCCGTCGTTGGCGCGTGAGGACAGCGAAGGATCGTGCTCCCACCAGTCGATGCCCATCTCCTTCGCCTTGTCCACCGACGCGATCAGCAGGCGCAGCTTGATGGTGAGCAGTTCTATATCCAGCAGGTTGATCTGGATATCGCCCGCGATGACGATGCCCTTGTCCAGGACCCGCTCCAGGATGTCGGCGAGATTGGCCGAGGACCCCTGACCACCGTAGGGAGTGGCCCTGGACGGGAAGTCGCCCATCCTCCTGGCGACGGGTTCGTTCACGGCGCTGCACCTCTATCCGGGTGTCCCGGCATTGCGACGTGAGCGCGTAACGCGCTCGGGCTCCGCGGCAGCTGCCGCGATCAGGTGTCGGTGCCCTGGACATGGGCCCTGATCTCGTCCAGCCGGTCCAGCAGCTCGTCCTCGCGCCGGTCGAAGGTTTCCTCGTCGATGTCTCCTGCCAGCAGCGCCTTCTCGAGCTCGGCGAGTTCCCGCTCGACGGGGGCTGGGTCGTAGTACTCGTTCTCCGCGGTCTCGACGACGCGCTCCATGACCCAGGCCACGCCGCGCACCGGCGCCAGTGGGAGGGTGGCGAGTTGAGTGAACAGTCCCATGAGGACTCCCTAGACGAAACTGTATGCGGGCAACGGGCCGACGAGCCTGAGGTCGAAGTCCTCCCCCAGCTCCTTGGCGAGACCCTGCTCCTCGCTGAGGAAGCTCTGCTCCTTGTCCCGCTCCACCAGAAAGGACACGCTCAGGAAGTCGTTTCCCGTCGCCTGCGACGCGCGTTCCTCCCGTGCGAACCCCCGCAGAGCATCAAGGACTCCCGCGGCGAGCCGGTCCTGCCGCTCCTGCACTTCCCGGGAGACCAGCTCGCCGAGGGCGAACGACAGGTCCGGGCTGCTGTTGCCGCTTCTGATCTCCTCGTTGAGCCCGCGCGCCTCGTCGGACTCCAAAAGGATCTCTCGTAGCAGGGCGTCCTCGTCCTGGGCAGCCTTCAGGTGATATTCCACGCAGCCCTCCAGTGCCCGCAACCGCTCGTTGAACTCATCCTTGCGGTCCTCCAGGACCGCCCGTACGGCGTCGTCGTCCAGAGTGGTGAAGCCGAACTGCAACGGCAGAACCGTGCCGTCGGCCATCAGCCGCTCCTGCACGGCCTGATGTGCGCCGAGGTCCCTGCGCTTGGGCCGTAGGTCCTCGGGTGAGTCGCTGACGACCGCCGCCAGCTTGTCCGTCTTCACGGTGCGAAGGCTAGTGGGTGGGTTCCCTACCCCGTCGAGGTCGTCCAGGCGCTGCGGATGGCCGGCCGCGACGATGGAGTAGACGTATACGGCCATGACTCACTCCTCACGGCGTCGGGCGGCAGGCCGACGCCTCGGCCGCTCCCGCCTCTCCTCGGGCTCCTTGCGCCTCTCTTCGGACTCCTCGTCGTCGTCTCCGCCCTTGAGCGCGTCGGTCACCACTTCTGCGGCCCCGCTCAGGGCTCCCTTGGCCTTGCCGTGCGCCCCGCCCTCGGTGACTTCACCTACCAGGTCGGTCAGTTGAGCGGGTGCCTTCCGGCCCGATTCCAGGTCGAGGCGGTTACAGGCCTCCGCGAAGCGCAGGTAGGTGTCGACGCTCGCCACGACGATGCGGGCGTCGATCTTGAGGATCTCGATGCCCACCAGCGACACACGCACGAAGACGTCGATGACCAGTCCGCGGTCCAGAATCAATTCGAGGATGTCGTAGAGGTTCCCGGACCCTCCGCCACCGCCCCTGGAAATGGTTCCTCCACCTTGCGGCACCACAGTCATGGTGCCTCCTTTCACGGCTCGCTCCTGGCGCGGCCGTTTCCGTTCATGCGGTGTTGCGTGGCATCCCCGGCCTCAGCCACGTGGGTCGATCTGCCCTCGGGTGTAGCGGCGGGTGCGCTCGTATGCGACCAGTTCGCCCTCCTTGTCCAGCGTCACTCGATAACTCGCCATCACGCTGGTGGTCCCGGGAACACGTTCCAGCTCCATGACTTCCACGTTCGCCTGCCAGCCTTCTTCCGTCGGCTTCAAGGCCGAGACGGACTCGGGGGCGCGGCCAAGAAGCTCCTGGAGCTGCTCAGCCGCGTACCGCATGGCCCGCGGTGCGGAGAGCCGCCGGGACGTGCGCTTCTCTTCGCCTTCGCTCGTTCGGCTGCTTGCCCGTTCGGTGCTGGTCTTCCGGGCGCTTTTCTTGGCGGGCGTCTTGCTGGACGAGCGCCGGACGCGCTCTGTCCCGTCCTCTTCGCCTGCGGCCATGTTCCCTCTCCGGAATCGGAGACGACGACGAGCTACCGCGCCACATTCACGAGGCGCAATTTCATGATATACAGCCTTCGCCAACCTTATCTCGGGCTGTCGCGCGCGGCCTGGGGACCGCCATCACTGCACGCAACGACTGGTGGCCGCGTTGTGCAGTGTTGTGTGCAGGACGCAGGGCGAGGTCGTTCGTGCCAGACAGACCCGAAGCAGGAACAGGAAGCGACTGAGCCGGCTCGTGCCCTCTACGTGGCGTCGCTCGCCGCTGCCAGAACGGAAATCACCGCAGCTTCCATGCGCGGTCGGGTTGGCGGCCAGGACCCACCTCTCATCCGGACGGATGGAAAGAGCTTCCCGGAGCCGTCTGAGCGTCGGGATCGCGGGGCGCCAGACGAATCCGGAGACCATCTCCGAGCGGTCTCCGTCGGACAACGGGTCATGTGAGGCTGGGCTTGTCCCCCGCTTCCCCGAGCAGTTGCCCATGCGGCATTCGGGGATCACAGTGGGAAGTGAAAACATAGGCGAGATCGGAGCACGCTGTGATCGTTCTCGGAGTCATTTTGCTTGTCATCGGGTTCCTGACCGGAATCTCCATCCTGTGGACAATCGGGATCATTCTCGCGGTGATCGGGGTTGTCTTTTGGATCCTCGGATCGATGGGGCACGCGGTCGCCGGTCGAAGGCACTATTGGTAGAAGCCGCTCAGCGGCAGGACCAGTAATGGTCAGTGAGCGTTTACGGCGAGTGCTGCGTCGATCTCACGGAGGAACGGCCCCAGGTCACCTGGGTTGCGCGAGGTGATGAGGGGCCAGCCGCGGGAGTCATCCTTGATGACTGGCTCGTCGACCCATTCACCACCGGCATTGCGGATGTCGGTGGTGAGTGACGGGTAGGAGGTAAGTTTCTTGCCTTCGAGCACACCCGCTTCGACCAGGATCCAGGGGCCGTGGCAGATGGCTGCTACGGGGCGACCGGTCGACGTGAAGGAGCGGACGATCTCCGTCGCCGAGTCCTGCCGACGCAGCCTGTCGGCGTTCAACGTGCCACCCGGCACGAGCAGTAGGTCGTAGTCGGCCGTGTCCACTTCCCTCAGAGTGAGTTCGGGCCGAACGATTTCTCCGGGATCCTTGTCACCGACCAGGGTCTGAACGTCGCCCGCCGACACAGCAGCAACATCCACATCGGCGCCCCAGCCCCGCAGGTGCTCGAGAGGCACCAGGAGTTCGTCCTGCTCGACACCGTAGTTCGTGACGATGGCCAGCACCTTCCGTATGCTCACGTCGTTGTCAGACATTTCCAGATCCTCTCGGGCCAGAAACGATCCGCCGGGAGCCATGTGCTGTCATGGGATCCCTACTCTGAACAGCCATGCGGCCCTGTCGGCGGGACCTGACGGAACCAGTGGCGGGGAGCCTTGACCGCCGCGGGCAATGGTCTCGGAACTGCAGGAGACTCGACGCCGAAGACAGCACCATGGGAGTCACACAACAGGGCCGTGCGGTGATCGCCCTCCGCCGCCCGAATGGTTCCTCCGCCGTACCGGGAGGCCGCCTCCGCCGCCGCGCCGGCGTTCGGTACGGGGAAGTAGACGTTTCCAGCGGGGACCTGATCCGCTCCCCGCTCAGCGGTGCACCGGCCCGTGCAATCCGGACGGCCACGCTGTCGGCATCCTGGAACGCGACACCACGCGTGCTCGTACCGAACCTCGCGAGGCGGACACTGCCCCTTCGTCAGAATGCACGTCCGGCGCCCCGGGGGCGAGCGCACAGCGGGCGTGGGAGGCGGGAAGCCTCTGCACTTGTCGCCGACCACACGCTGAGCTGGGAAATGGAGCTGTTCAGGTAGCGATTTCTGCACCGTGTTTCCGCTGGAGATTCGGTCCGCCGGTTCGTCCGCAATGCATGTCGGCACGGCAGCCGCACGGGGTTACAAGTCTTCGACCTGGTACTGCCGAGCAGGTCCCCGAGGGCTACAGGGCGATGGACGAGCGACGCGCCGTCAAGACGCTCCTCAGGCCCTGAGCCACAGCCGGCCGGCCCTGCACGGCCTTGCGCTGGGTCTCAGGGCCGGGCTGCATCGGTCGCCGGCACGTCGGGGCACGCGTCGGTGCCGCCGTAGGCGGGCAGGTCCGCCTCCCGCGGGGTGTTCCTCGCTCGGCGGCCGGCGAGGAAGTCCCGGATGTCCTTGGTGTAGTCCTTTGTGTTGTCCTTGGTGCTGTCCACAAGATCAGGCTGAAGGCCGGGCTCGACGGCCGGGGGTTCTGCCGACTTGCAACAACCTGCTGACGCGACCCGTCCGGTGCAGGGGCCCGGTATACCGGGTCGATGATGCCGACCGGGGCGGACGGCGACATCACCGGTGCCCAGCCCAGCCCGCTGCGGCCACGACCGCTGCCCAACCCAGAAGGAGGCCCACGGATGACCACCTGGACACCGGACGAACTGTCCCGCATCGCGAGCGCGGACGAACTGAGCATCCAACCCCGTCACACGGACGGCAGCTTGCGCCCACCGACGCCGATCTGGGTCGTGCGCCACGGCGACAACCTGTACGTGCGCGCCTACCGCGGCCGCAGCGGCGCCTGGTTCCGCACCGCCCGGGCCACCCACACCGGCTACATCGCGGCCGGCGGCGTCGACCGGGACGTGATCTTCACGGAAGTCGACGACCCGGCTCCGGCGGAACGCCTGGACGGCGCCTACCGCACCAAGTACGCCCGCTACAGCGCCTACGTCCCGCCCATGGTCGCGGACACCGCCCGTGCCGCGACCCTGCGTCTCACCCCCGCCTGACACCCCGCCCCTTCGCCTGCTCACCGCAGCAGCGACCCCTTCGTGAGGAAGACACCATGACCACTGTCGCCATCATCGGCGCAGGCCCCGGCCTGGGCCTGGCCACCGCTCGCCGCTTCGGGCGCGAAGGCCACGACATCGCGCTGATCGCCCGCACCCCCCAGCACCTGGACGACCTCACCGCGGTCCTGGCCAAGGAAGGCATCCGCGCCCAGGGCTTTGCCGCCGACGTCAGCGACCCGGATTCCCTGCAGGCCGCTCTGGACGCTGCCGCCACCCTGCTCGGCCCGATCGAGGTCCTGCAGTACAGCCCGCTCCCCCACCGCGACTTCATGAAACCGGTGCTGGACACCAGCTCCGAGGACCTGGCCGCCCCGCTCGCGTTCTCGGTGCACGGCCCCGCAACGGCCGTACAGCAGGTCCTGCCCGGAATGCGTCAACTGGGCCACGGCACCGTCGTGTTCGTCAACGGCGGCACCGCGGTACGCCCGCACCCCGACCGTGCCGGCACCTCCGTCGCGTTCGCCGCCGAGAGCGCCTACGGCCAACTGCTGCACGACGCGCTGCAAGCAGAGAACATCCATGTCGCCCAGCTGATCATCCCCGGCGCCATCACGCCCGGGGACCCGCGCAAGGACCCCGAGGTGCTCGCCGACACCCTGTGGCAGCTGCACACCGGCCGCGGCCCCTATCGCACGTTCGCCGAACCCCTGGACGCCTGACCGCCTGACCGCCACCCTCCTGCCGCACACCGATCCGGAGGAGGTCACACCCCAGCTATGCCCACGCCACGCCACTGGTCCAACGGGTCAAACAATTTCCCGACCTGCTGGGGGTCGGTGGGTTTCCTTAGGTGCTGAGCCCACGTCCTGCGAACCGCCTCTGCCACCCCCTGCGGGTACCGCAGAACGAGTGGCGAGGTGGGCACCCGGTGGGACACGGGCGTGAAGGGCGCCCGCTGCGATACCGGCGTAGAAAGGGAAGGGGACGCCGGGACGACTCAGGGAGTGACCAGCCATGCAGATCGTTGTGGACCTCACGCGCTGCCAGGGCTATGCGCAGTGCGTGTTCCTCGCGCCGGAGGTGTTCGAGCTGCACGGTGAAGAGGGGTTGCTGTACGCCACGGCCGTCCCGGACGACCAGGTCGAGCGCGTGCGCCAGGCTGCGGCTGCGTGCCCGGTCCAGGCCATCCTCGCCGGCGAGGGGGTGAGCGCCCGTGCCCGGTGATCTGCGGGGCGGCCGTATCGTCATCATCGGCGCGTCACTGGCCGGGTTGAGGGCCGCGGAGACGCTGCGCGAGGAGGGCTTCACCGGCTCACTCACCGTGGTGGGCGATGAGCCTCATCCGCCGTACGACCGCCCACCACTGTCCAAGCAGGTACTTCTCGGCAAGGCGTCGGCGGACACCACGGCGCTGCCGATGCGCCGGGACCCGGACGCCGACTGGCGGCTGGGAGTAGCTGCCACCGGCCTGGACCCCTTGGAGAAACGGGTGATGCTGGCCGACGGCGAGTCGCTGCCGTTCGACCGTCTGCTCATCGCCACCGGGACCCGGGCGCGCCCCTGGCCCAACCCGGAGGAGGCCTCCCTGGCCGGGGTGTTCACCCTGCGCACCAGTGACGAGGCCAGGGGCCTGGCCGAGCGGTTGGCCGCCGGGCCGGGTCGGGTGCTGGTGATCGGCGCCGGCTTCACCGGTTCGGAGATCGCCTCGGCCTGCCGGGAGCGGGGTATCGAGGTCACAGTCGCAGAACGCGGCCCCGCACCCCTGGTGGGCGCGCTCGGCGGCACCCTGTCGAAACTTGCAGCCGTCATGCATCGCAACCACGGCGTGGACCTGCGCTGCGGGGTGACGGTCACCACCCTGCGCGGGGACGGGAACGGCCGGTTCACCGGTGCGGACCTGTCCGACGGCAGCCGTGTCGACGCGGACGTGTGCGTCGTGGCGTTGGGGGCGGTCCGCAACGTCGAGTGGCTGGCGGAGTCCGGGCTGGCAGCGGGGCCGCGCGGCGTCGCCTGTGACGCCGGCTGCCGGGCCTTCGACATGTACGGGATCGTCACCGACGACGTCTTCGTGGCCGGCGACGTCTCCCGGTTCCCGCACCCGCTGTTCGGGTACCAGATGCTCTCCCTGGAACACTGGGGCAACGCGGTCGCACAGGCCGAGGTGGCGGCCCACAACATGGTCAGTCCAGGGCCCCTGCGTCGCCCGCACCTCGCCGTCCCGACGTTCTGGTCGACCCAGTTCGGGCTCAACATCAAGTCGGTGGGCGTGCCCACCTACTCCGACCACGTGGTCATCGCCCAAGGCTCTCTGGAGGCGCGCCGCCTGGCCGTGGTCTACGGCTTCCAAGGACGGGTCACCGCCGCCGTCACCGTCGACATGGCCAAGTCGCTCGACTACTACAAGCACCTGATCGAGACAGCCGCTCCGTTCCCGCCCCCGCCCGGCTCGGCGGACCGCGCGATCGCGGCCGACATCACGATTCCTTCCGACGTGCCGGACCCGAGCGGGCTGTCCCACGGCCCCACCGTGGCACTCACCGGTCACCTGCCCGATCGCCGACTGACGGTGGTACAGCCCACCCGCTGACCCACGTCCCGCCCAACCACGAGGGGCCACAATGGACTCCGAGACCTTGCTGGCACGGATCACCGACTACGAGAGCCGCCCCAACCCCTACCCGCTGTACGCGGAACTCCGCGAGGCCGGTCCCGTCGTGCGCCAGGCAGACGGCAGCTATCTGATCGGCACCTACCACGAGATCGCCGCTCTGCTCCACGACCCTCGGATGAGTGCCGATCCACGCATCCGCACCGCTCCGTCCCCGTACCCGTCCGGTGAGACGGTGAAGCCACCGTTCCTGCGGCTCGACGACCCCGAGCACCACAGGCTGCGCACCCTGGCCATGCGGCCGTTCGGCCCACCGCACAGCCCTGGCCGGGTCGACGCCATGCGCGGCGAGATCACCCGCATCACCGGGGAACTGATCGAGGAACTCCGGGACCGCAAGCAGATCGACATCGTCGACGACTTCGCCTACCCCCTGCCCATCACAGTCATCTGCCGGCTGCTCGGCGTCCCGCGCGAGGACGAGTCACTGTTCCAGGCATGGACCGACGCCATCGTCGCGACCGCCGACATCGGGCCCGAAGAAGACACCACGGAACGGGACCGGACGGGCCGCCAGGCCCGGCAGGAGATGGGCCTGTACCTGGTCAACCTCGCTGAACAGCGCCGCGACCGGCCCACCGGCGACATGCTCTCCGCCTTCGTCAACGAGCCGGATCCGGCCCTGCGACTCAGCCAGGAGGAACTCGCGGAAACCACTGTGCTGTTGTTCATCGCGGGGCACGAGACCACGGTCAACCTGATCACCAACGGAGTCCTCACGCTGCTGCGCCAACCCGAGCAACTGGACCACCTGCGTCGCGAGCCCGACCTGCTGCCGCGGGCGGTGGAGGAACTACTGCGCTACGAACCCCCGGTTCACATGCGCGAGAGGGTCCCCCATGCCGACATCGACATCGCCGGCACCACGATTCCCCAAGGAACGTCCGTCGTACTGGCGCTGGCCTCAGGCAACCGCGACCCCAGGCGGTTCCACGAGCCCGATCGGTTCGATCCCACTCGGCCGGACAACCAGCACTTCGGCTTCGGCAGCGGCATCCACCTGTGCTACGGCGCACCCGTCGCCCGCCTCGAGGCCGAGGCCGCGCTCGGCGCCCTGATCCCCCATCTGAGCACAGCAAGCCTGGCCCAGGACCCGCCCCCCTACCGGCAGAACGCCATGCTCCGCGGCCCCCGCCACCTGCCCATCCACCTATGACTCGGCTACGTGGCAGCAGGCATGAGTGGCGATCTGTCCCGTGCCCCGCTCGTCAGACCCGCGTCTCGTCGGCTTGGGAACAGAGGGTCGCCGTGCTCGCCGGCCCCGCTCGTGAACGTGACATTGCTCCAGAGTCGGCCGAGGCCGCGCAGCTCCTCGACGAACTCCTCGGCACGGGTGTTGACGCACCCCGCCGCGCCGAAGTCCTGGAGCGGATCGAGGCGGGCGTGGACGCGCTGGCGGAACGGTACCGGAACTTGCCGGCGCTCATCCGCAGCGAGCAGCCGCTCCTGACGACGGCTCCCGACTACCAGTGGCTGGCACAAGCACTGCGCACACACAGCTGAACCTGCGTGAGCCCCGTCCTAAGGGCTGTCCCTTTCCTGGCAACGTTCTGATGCTTGCAAATTCGACAAGCAACTTGGCAAAGTAGCTTGTGGAGCCTTATGCTCGGATCATGAACACGATCCCCAGGCCGCAGCAGACCACTGCGACCGCGCAGCGCCTCAACGACGCGATAAAACGGCTGCGCGCACGCCTGCGCGCGGAATCGGGGCAGCATGCGACCGGCCTCACCGCCACGCAGCTCGGCGTACTGGCAAGCGTGGTACGGGAGGGCCCCGTCACCGCTGCCCGGCTCGCCGCTCTGGAGCACGTCAGCGCGCAATCCATCGCGCAGAGCCTGGCGGTACTCAAGGCCGCCGGGCTGGTCCACAGCGAGCCCGATCCGCAGGACGGCCGCAAGAAGCTGATGAGCGCCGACCCGTCCGCGACCGAACTCGTCGACAATCTGCTCGCGGGACGCGCCTCCTTCCTGGCGCAGGCCATCGACCACGTCGTCGCCCCGGACGAGCAGCAGGACGTGGAGAAGGCCATCGAACTGCTGGAGCGTCTGGCCGCGGCCGACCTGAGCGACGGCGCTCTGTGAGTACCGGCACCGCACACGCCGACTCTGCGACGAACGGGCTCGCACGCAAGCCCTTCGCGTGGACGTTCACCACCCCGCTCTACGTGGGCTCGAGCCTCAACCCGATCAACAGCTCCATCATCGCGACCGCCCTGGTGCCCATCGCCGCCGAGCTGCACGTCTCGGTAGGGGCCACCGCCGTACTGGTCTCCTCGCTCTACCTGGCCAGCGCTGTCGCGCAGCCCACAGCGGGCAAGCTCGCGGAGGTGCTCGGCCCGCGCCGGATTCTTCTGTCCGGCGTCGTGCTGGTGCTGCTCGGCGGTCTCGTCGGCGGCCTCGGCCAGAATCTGGCGATGTTGACCGTCGCCCGCGTACTGATCGGCGTCGGCACCTCGGCCGCCTTCCCCTGCGCGATGGTGCTGATCCGGCGCCGCGCCGAGGAGTCCGGCCTGGGCACGCCGCCCGGCGGGGTGCTCGGCGGCATCGCGATCGCGGGCATGGCCACAGCCGCCGTCGGCCCTCCGATCGGCGGACTCCTCGTGGGCGCCGCGGGCTGGCGCTGGGCCTTCCTGATCAACATCCCGGTCACCGCGATCGCCATGGCGATGGCTCTGCGCTGGCTGCCCAAGGATCCCGTGCCCGATCGCGGACACAGCGGTTTCCGTACGGTCGCCGACCGGATCGACCTGCCCGGCATCCTCGGCTTCGCCGGGTCGATGACCGCGCTGGTCATCTTCCTGATGAGCCTCCCCCACGTCGAGTGGATCGCTCTCGCCGTATTCGTCCTGGCGGCCGTTCCCACGGTCGTGTGGGAGCTACGGAAGACCGCGCCGTTCTTCGACTTCCGCGGCCTCGCCGCCAATGGCGCCCTCGCCCGCACCTACCTGCGCCAGGCCCTCACCCTTCTCGGCATCTACTCCGTGATGTACGGCATGACCCAGTGGATGGAAGCCGCACACGGGTTTTCCACTGTGGGGGCGGGACTCCTGCTCCTGCCGATGGGCGCCGTCTCCGCGCTGCTCTCGCGCCCGCTCGCCAGTCGCAACCTGGTGCGCGGACCGCTGATCGCCTCGGCGGTCACCATGCTGCTCGGCTCGGTCGGCATCGTGCTGCTCACCTCGCACAGCCCGGCGATCGCGATCGTGCTGGTCTCCCTGATCTTCGGTGTCACATCCGCCTCCACCACGGTCGGCAACCAGACCGCCCTCTACCTCGCGGCACCGCCCGACCAGATCGGCACCGCCTCCGGACTGTTCCGGACCTTCGGATACCTCGGAACCATCACCTCCGCCGTGATCGGCAGCATCGTCTTCCACGACGGGGTCAGCGACCACGGGCTGCACACTCTCGGCATCGTGCTGGTCGCGGCGGGCCTCGCGGTCCTGCTGCTGACCGTCCTCGACCGCCGCCTGATGAACCGCGACACGAACCGGCAGGCCGACACTTCCGACGCCTCCGAGCACCCCCAGACCCCCACCAAGGAGAATCCGGCGTGAGCACCCCCACCCAGCCCACGATCACCCCTGAGCGGACCGCCCTGCTGGCGATGGACTTCCAGAACGGGATCGTCCCCCTCGCCCCCGAAGCCGACGCCCTCGTCGCACGGGTCAAGGGCGCCATCGCCGACGTCCGCGCCGCCGGCGGCACCATCGGTTACGTCCGCGTCGCCTTCACCGAGACCGACTGGGCAGCGGTTCCGGAGACCAACAAAGCCTTCACCGCGGTCGCCGCGGGCAAGATGCTCCACCACGAGGACGCTGCCACCCAGATCGACGAGCGGATCGCGCCTGAGCACGGCGACATCGTCGTCCGTAAGATCCGCTACGGCTCGGCTTCCACCACCGACCTCCACCAACAGCTGTCCGACCGCGGCATCGACACCCTCGTACTCGCCGGGATCAGCACCAGCGGCGTCGTTCTGTCCACCCTCATGGACGCCGCCGACCGCGACTACCGGGTCTACGTTCTGTCCGACGGCGTCGCCGACCCGGATCTCAAGACCCACCAGGTACTGGTCGACAACGTGTTCCCGTCCCGGGCCCACGTCATCGACACCACCGGACTGCGCGGGCTGCTGGGGTCCGCCTGACACGTCAGACCCCGGCGGCCCTGGCCGCGCAGAGCGGATACGGCCTCCTCCGGAGCGCGCCTCTTGGTCTCGCGCATTCGTCGTCGGGTCTGGGCAGTTCGTGTGTTCGCGCTGGTCGTGGATGGCCGGCTGAGTTGGCCCGGCTGAGCGTCAGGGTCGGCCCGCAGGCGGGCCGCCCTCCTTCTCGCCTGCGGGGCTGTAGGGGAAGTTCGTGAGCTGTCCTGCTGTTCGCGCCATCTCAGCAGTGATGGCCCATCGCTCGTGGTCCCTCCATTCACCATTGACGTACTGGAAGGCAGTCGAGTAACCCTCGCGCTGGAAGCCCAGGCGTTTGACGAGGTTCAGCGACGAGGTGTTGTCAGGCTGGATGTTCGCCTCCAGTCGGTGCAGTTCCAGGGGGCCGAAGGCGAACTGGACCACGAGCCTCAGCCCCTCGGTCATATAGCCACGGCCGGTCGTGGAGGCGTAGGAGGTATAGCCCAGGGTTCCGCTCTGGAGGGTGCCCCTGGCGATGTTGTTGATGTTGACGCCGCCCACGATCGCGCCGCTGCCGCGCAGACAAATCACCAAGCCCTCATGGGTGGGCTGCCCGAACCGCTCAAGGTAGCTCGCGAACGCTTCTACCGTGTTCTCGCGGGCGCCGAGCCAGCGGCGATGCATCTCAGCGCTCTCCTGGGCCAGCGCTGTGAGCTCGTCGTAGTCCTGACGGCGGACGTGGCGTATGACCACCCGCGGCCCTTGCAGGAGGTGACTGGTGATTGCCATCCGGGGATCCTACGCAGCCTGCTCGTGCACGCGTCCGGTGGCTCGTGAACAGGTGCACCGCGAGTCCGGCGAGGACCATCCCTCTCGGGGCGGCCGGGCTGTCCCTCCGGATTCAGCGCAGGACCCGCACAGATCCGCTCGTACGCTCTGACACTTCGTCACCCGCAATGCGAAGAAACAGATCTGATGTGCATAAGGTTCCCTTATGTCACATGCTGGTGAGGGAGGTGCGGGAAGGAGCAAGGGGCTGCCGCGGTGGCGGCCTCGGCCTGGCAGCGACAGGACGTGGGTCTGGTGGCTTCCCCTGTGGCTGATGGCCGTGGACGTGGTGGTGGACCTGATGCTTGTCCAGAACCGCGAACCTCTGAGCTTTCTGCTGGTCGGAGCCCCACCGCTGGCTGCAGCCACCCGGAGCCCGCGGCACACCGCCGGGATTGCCCTCGTATGCCTGGGGATGGAGATGTGGCTGGCATCCCTGCGCCCCGGGCACTTCGGGGAACAGCACCACCTGGCCCTCTACATCGCCACAGTGCTGATCGGTATCGCCAGCGTCGCACTGTCCCGCCAGCGGATCCGGGCCGAGGCCAGCCTGGTCCACGCCCGCTCCGTTGCCGAGGCGATGCAGATGACACTGCTGCGCCCGTTCCCGGAACGGCTCGGTCCGGTGCAGGCAGCGGGTTTCTACCAGGCCGGCGAGGGCGGCACGCTGGTCGGTGGTGACTTCTACGAACTGTGCGAGACCCCGTTCGGCGTCCGGGTCATCCTCGGAGACGTACGCGGGAAGGGGCTGGATGCGGTCCAGACGGTCGCCTGTGTCCTGGGGAGCTTCCGGGTATCCGCCTACGAGTGGAGAGACCTGGGCCGTCTCGCGGAGCGCCTGGAGCTCAGCATCGCCCGCAATTCCGGATGCCCGGCCGGCGACGAGGAGCTGTTCGTCACGGCCCTCCTTCTGGAGTTCCCACCTGACGAAGGATCGGTGAGGATCGTCGACCGCGGGCATCCGTCACCGCTCGTGCTCACGCCGCACGGCACGCAACGCCTTCGTACCGCCCCCGGCCTGCCTCTGGGCCTGGGCGAACTGGGCCCCGTGAGCGCCGAGGTCACCACCCATCCGTTGCGGACCGGGGAAGTGATCCTGCTGTACACGGACGGGGTGAGCGAGGCCCGGAACGCGGGTGGCGAGTTCTATCCGGTGATCGACCGGCTGACAGATCACTTCGGCGACGGTCGCAGGGCTCTGGATCCCGAGGCTCTCGTGTCCTTCATCAAGGCCGACACGGAAAAGTGGTCGGTCGGAGCGGACGACGACCGGGCCGTGATCGCTCTCAGGCTCACGTAGCAGTCCAGTGGCCTTCCGGACCCCGATGCACGGAGTCGGCCCAGGGCGCCGACGCAGACGTGCAAACGGCGAACCATCCCCTGCCCCAAGCAGTGACCGACGAGCTTGCCGCAGCCCGGACCGACGCGGGACCAGCCACTGGATCGTGGAACCCGCCGCAGGACGCGGTATCGGGATGATCACGCGGACGTCAGCCCGTGTCGGGGAGGTACCGGTCGTCGGGCAGGTTGAACAGGCGCTGCGCCCGCCGTTCGTTCTCCTGCCGCAGCATGGTGGTCCAGGGCCAGGGGTCCTCTGGTCCGAGGTAGGGGCAGGCCATGCGGTGCGCGATGCGGCACTGGGCGCCCGGAACGGGCTCGGCGTCCCACAGGTTCATCGCGTTCCCGTCGGGGGTGATGATCCAGCGCCGGCGCGGGGGCGCGGTGTGGGCGGGGACGACGATTCGGGGTTCGAGGAGGACCCAGTGCCCCTCATGCAGGGTGGGGTAGCGGTCTTGGGGCAGTGCACAGTGCGGGCAGTCCGGCGGTGCGGGAGGTGGTGGGGCGGTCGCGCCCTCCAAGGCGGCCTGCAGCGCGTCGTCGGGTCGGTCCGGGCGTTCCGCGGTGTTCTCGGTGTCCCCCATGCCCTTCAGGGTCCGGACGTGCTGTCTGCTGCGGTAGGACGCGAACCGGCCGTGTCGGGCGGGGGAGAACCTGCCCGGAGCGCCGTGCGGCGCCACACGAGGCGTACGGCGGCACAGCAGTCCCGCTGGGTCAGGCCGAGCCGGCGTACGCGATCGCCACGGTGCCGGCGACGGGGGCCGTGCAGCATCCTCGGCTTGGCACGGAACAGTGACTGACCGGTGTATTCCTCACTCCGCTTGTACGTGCTCGGTCAGTTCGTCGACGCCGCGCCGGTAGACGCGCGCCGGCAGGTGGTGCCGTGGAACACCGCGTCCACGTCCGTCCGTAACGGGGCGAGCTGTTCGGGCGATCCGGCGTGACCATCGCGGCGGCATGTCGATGCGGGAGCTTGAGCGCAAGCGCAAAGTGATGTGGCCGACGGTGCGGAAGGCACTCGATTCGGCCTGGCCGGAGCCAGGCAGGAAGCTGCCGGCCCAGGCGACCGCTCTGGATCCGTACAGCCGGTGATCGAAAGTTCAGGGCGGCGGAGGCCGGGTTCCCAGCCGCGGCTACCGTTACCCCAGCACCCCAGCGAACCGACCCCTGGAGAACTCCCGTGCCCGTACCCCTCGGCGAGGACGTGGTGGCGCTGCTGCGCCGCCCCAGCACCTGCTACATCGCTACAACGATGCCCGACGGCTCGCCCCAGCTCACCCAGACTTGGGTCGACACCGACGGCGAGCACGTCCTGATCAACAGCGTCGAGTCGCATCAAAAGACCCGAAACATCGCGCGCGACCCGAGGGTGGCCGTCGCGATCGCCGACCCCTCGGAACCGGCTTCCTACGTCCAGATCCGCGGCCGTGTGGTGCGTGTGACCACCGAGGGGGCGGTCGACCACATCGAGGCGCTCGCGCAGAAGTATCTCGGCGGGCCCTACCCGTGGTTCGGCGGCCGCGACCAGGTCCGGGTGATCTATGTGATCGAACCCGAACGGATCAGCAGCCCCCGCGGCTGACGATCGTGACGGATGGGTCTTCCGTCCCGGCCCCACCCCCCGTGAACGGGCAACTCGATATTCGGCGGGACAACCTGCCGATCGCCAGGTTCGGTCATCGATCAGCCCTCGGGGCCGGCGCGTAGGGTGCCTGGATGATCGGGATACCAGAGGCGTTCGTGCGGAGCACCGTCGAGCGTGAAGGGGAGCGCGGAGCGGCGTGGCTCACCGAACTGCCCGGGATCGTCGGGGAGTTGCTGGAGTGCTGGGGATGCGTGCCGGACGGCGAGGTGATGCACGGGGGTGTCGGGGTCATCATCCCGGTGCGACGGCGGGCTGAGGGGACCGCTGTGCTGAAGGTGTCGTTTCCGCACCCCGGCAACGTGCATGAACCGGACGCATTTTCGGCGTGGGGCGGGCGTGGAGCTGTCCTGCTGTACGAGCGCGACGACGAGCGGTTCGCGATGCTGCTGGAACGGATCCGGACGTCGACCCTTGCAGAGGTTCACGGCGGCGATGAGGTGGTGACGGTCGCCGGGCGGATCAGTCGTCGACTGGCCATACCCGCGCCGCCCGGCCTGCCCCGGCTGCGGGAGCAGGCCGGCGCCTGGGAGGCGCAGCTGCGCAGGGATGCCGGGGAGCTGGCGCACACACTGTCGCGTTACGTGGTGGACGCCGCCGTAGCGGCCGTCCGCGAGCTGGGCCGCGTGCAGCCGGACACCCTCATCCACGGCGACCTCCACGCCCGGAACATCCTGCGCGCCGACCGTGAGCCATGGTTGGCCGTCGACCCCAAGGGGTACGCAGGAGACCCTGCTTACGACAGCGGCACGCTGCTCAAGTCGCGTGCCCTGACCCTCCTCAACGCCGACGACCTGCGCAAGGCCGTCCACCGCACGCTGTACGTCTTTGCCGAGGCTGCGGAACTCGATCGCGAACGCGCCCGACGCTGGGCCCAGTTCCATGCCGTCCAGGCCGCGTTCTGGGGCCGCCGACACGGGTTCCGTATGGCCCGCAGCGGATCGCGACTGGACTGGCTCACCGAATTCGTGGACCACCTGGCGGAGTTGCTCACGGAAGGCTCATAGGCCCATCGCCGCAGGCATCCTGCCCGGCTACGCCACCCGCACCTTGACCGTCCTCGCGATCGCATAGGACGGTTCAACTGACCTTGCTGCAGGGGCAACACTCAGGGCTACAGACCGCTGAGGGCCCGCAGACGGTCCTCCGCCTGCGGGCCCTCGGTACACATCTCCGGATCAAGTACGGGTTCAGCGCCCACGACGGGTGCCTCGGGTCCAGGCGGCGCTGCGATGTGCCCGGTGAAGTGCCACAGGTGGGCGAAATCCGTCGTGGAGCGGGGGTCCGCGAGGCAGACAGGTGGCCTCGACCCGTATGTGTGGCTGGGGCCGAAGTCCCCTTCGGGTTCGGTGTCAGTTCACGCAGCCGGGGACAGCGCCCGTGGGCGCGCATTGGTTGGGATGGTTGTTCGCAACCTTCGTCCGGTCGATCATGACGGTGCTGCCGGGCTGCTCGTAGATCCCGCCGCCATTACCGCTCGCGCCGTCGGCGCGGTTTCTGATGACCTTCGAACGGTTCAGCGTCGCGGCTCCCGAGTTGGTGAACAGGCCGCCACCCAAAGAACCCGCAGCGGTCGTCCGGTTGCCCTCGAGCTCGGTCCCATCGAGGCTGGTGGTGCCGCCGCTCCAGACGCCACCGCCCTGGCTGCCTGCACTGTTGTCCTGGACCGTGCTTTTCCGGACGTCCAGCTCCTGCCTGCTGAGGATGCCGCCGCCCTGGTCGGTCGCGCTGTTTCCGATGACCCAGCTGGAACGAAGATTGATGATCGAGCTCCCGAAATCAAGGATGCCGCCACCGTCTGCTCCCGCGCCCGTCGCCTTGTTCCTGCTCACATACGTGGATTCAAAGGTGCCAGTTGTGCCGATGAGGTATACGCCGCCACCGCCGGTGCTGTCAGTGGCAGTGTTTCCGTTCACCTTGCTGTGGCTGAAGGTGACGGGGCCTGAGACGGCGACTCCGCCGCCAAAGCCGGCCGTGTTCTTGCCTACCTCGGTGCGCGTGAGGGTGACAGTGCCGAGCGATGAGATTCCGCCGCCAGCGCTACTGGCGGTGTTCTTCTCCAGCTCGCTCGACGTGACGGTGACGGTGCTCCCTGACTGTCCGTTGATGGCGCCGCCCTGTTGGGTGCCGTGGTTGTCGGTCAGCTCGGAGCTGTTGACGGCGAGGTCGGCCCCGCTCAGGAGGATGACGGCGCCGCCGAAGGTGCCGTGGTTGTCGGTCAGCTTGGAGCTGTTGACGGCGAGGTCGGCCCCGCTCCCGACGAGGACGGCGCCGCCGAAGGAGTTGATACTGCCGTTGCGGAGGGTGAGGCGGTTGAGGGTGAGCTCGCTGTTCGGGCCGGTGACCTCGAAGAAGCGGAACTGTGGGGTGCCGGGTGCGGTGGAACGCTCGATGACCGTGTGCTTGCCACCCTTGAGGGTGATGTCGGTCGTGATGGTGGGAAAGCCGTTGTTGCTGCCGACGGTGTTGGCGTCGGTGAGGGTGTACGTGCACTCGGGTGCCAGATCGATGGTGCCGCCGCCCGTGCCGTTGGCGGTGTCGATCGCATCCCTGAGCTCTTCGACATCGCAGCCGACGTGGACAACGGCTGCGTAGGCGGGGATGGCCGGCACCACAGCAAGGCCGAGGGACAGTGCCGCGACGGCGCCGCCCGTTCTCGCGACGAGTCTCATGAACACTCCAGACATGAGTGAGGCCCGAGGGCCGGTCCCCGAATACACCAACGGCATCCGGGAGCAGGGAAGATTGACGACAGCCACAACCGGGGCGGGAGAGGGGGCCGTGCCTGCCGGGTGCGAGACTTAACCGGGCCGATCAACCCGTAAACACATCTGCCGCCAGGCGGATCAACCCACAGCCCGCCTGACACGGCATCAGCCTCGACGGCCCATGCGGGCGAGGCCTCGGCAGCTGGAACCTGATAGAGCCCAGTCCGGATGCCTGGCGGGCACTCAGCTCATGAGCCGCTCTTGCACAGCCCGCTTTCGTCGGTCAGGTACTCCCCCGCCTCCTGCCGACACGGCAGCGGCCCGGCAAGCAGCGGCGGTCGGCGGCCCGAACAAGAACCTCCTCAACGGCGTCGGATACGCCTACCTGCATGCCGTCCTGGACGACCACACCCGCATCGCTCACACCGAGGACCTGCCGACAGGACCACCTCGCCCTGCGCCGGCTTCCTGACCCGCGCCACAGCGTGGATCGCCGCACGAGGCATCACCGTTGAACGTGTCCTGAACGACAATGCCTGGGCCCACCAAGAATGACAGCACTTGTGCCTGGGTTCCGGGGGCAGTTGGTGCTCAGTCCAGCCACACATGTTGATGGGAAACGACGTCGTCGCCCGTGTCCGCTGCCTGCTGCGTGAACCAATTCGCTATGACGTGATGGGGAACGTCCGTAGGGTCCGTACATGACAGACGAGAGTGAGCGTGCCGTTCAAGCGGCCATTGAGGCGGAGATGCGGCTTCTCGACCCTGACGTGCGTGCTTCGCCGTCCCTGGTCTCCGAGCTCCTGGACCCGGAGTTCCTCGAGATCGGAGCATCGGGGCGGCGCTGGGACGTGACGTCGATTCTCACGGTGACGAGCGACGGTTCGGTGGGCCCTGAAGCTCCGGTCAAGGTCAGTGAGATGTCGGGGGCCGTACTCGCTCCCGGCCTCGTTCATCTGACGTACTTCACCGACCACAGCGGGCGCCGAGCACGGCGGAGCTCCGTGTGGCGTCTGACGGAAGCGGGCTGGCGCATGTACTTCCACCAGGGCACTTTGACGGGCTGAACGATCAGTGGCCGCTGATGTCAGCTCCCTTGGGGGGCCAGGTGGTCAGCCGGATACCGAATGTGCGGCCGGACCCCGATCGCAATCATCAGGGATGAGGTTCGCCATCCCGGAGTACGCCTGCGACCCACCGTTGGACGGGCAGGTCGTAGCATTTTTCGTAGTCGCGCCGGTACGACACCACGTGCGCCACGTCCGGATCCTCCTCGCCCGCGTGCGCCGCGTCAGCCGTCCCGGCAGCGACGAGAGCGCGTCCGGGGAGATCAGGTGCAGCGAGGCCAGGTCCACTGCCTGGCACCGTCCGGCGTGGACCCGGCATCGAGGACGGCGAAGTCCAGACCGAGACGGCGCATGGGTATCCGGCGGCGAGCCCGAACCGGCCGCCGCCGATCACTACGACCTGTGTCACCCGCGTCATACGGCGGGCTGCTCGGCGGCGTCCCGTCCTGGCATGAAGATGAGCGCCGCCAGCGCCAGCCCCACCACTGCGCCGACGAGTTGCACGCCGACGAAGCCTGCGACAGAGCCCGGTGCGATGCCCGCGAAGGTGTCGGTGAAGGCGCGGCCGATCGTCACCGCCGGGTTGGCGAAGGATGTCGAGGACGTGAACCAGTACGCGGCGCCGATGTACGAGGCGACGGCCGCTGGGGCAAAGCGCAGGCGGTCGGTGCGGGCCAGGCCGAAGATCAGCAGGATCAGTCCCGCGGTGGCGACGACTTCGCCCAGCAGCAGGTGCCCGGCCGAGCGGTCGTGCGTGGACCACTTCACCAGCGGCTCGCCGAACATCGCGTCGGCCAGAACGGTGCCCGCGATCGCGCCGACGATCTGCGCGGGGACGTACACGGCCGCCTCCCGAAGGGTGACTCCGGCACCACCGCGCCGGGCGGTCCACCACTCGGCCAGCGTGACGGCCGGGTTGAAGTGAGCGCCGGAGACCGGGCCGAGCAGGGTGATCAGAACCCCGAGCCCGAAGACGGTGGCCAGGGAATTGGCCAGCAGTTGGAGCCCGACGTCGTGGGTCAGCTCGGTGGCCTGGATGCCGGAGCCGACCACGACCGCGACCAGGGCCGCCGTGCCGAACAGTTCGGCGGCGGCCCTGGCGACCAGTGGGGTACTGGGAGGGGTGGCGCCCGGAGCGGGCTGCGGCTCGGCCGCTATGGGGGACCCCGCGGCGGACTCGTGAGTGGCGGTCAACAAGGACTCCTCGGTGCTGTCGCAGCGGGCGACGGGGATCAGGGGCAGGACCGCTTGACGTTGTTCTCGGCGGTGGCGCGCGCGGCCTCCGCGAGGTCGGCGAACTGGCCGGCGAGGGAGGCGATGACGTCGGGCTGGAGCCGGTAGTAGGTGAATCGGCCGCACGGCTCCGTCTCGACCACGCCCGCCTCCCGCAGCACCTTCAGATGGTTGGAGAGGTTGGTCTGCTTGGCACCGGTCTCCTCGACCAGATGTGTGGTGCAGAGCGTCTCCTGGGCGAGCAAGGTCACGATCCGGAGTCTGAGCGGGTCGGCCAGAACCCGGATCAGATCAGTGTCGACTGACGTCATCATGGACTGATACTCTCACATCACTCCGAGCTGATACCGGCCCGGCCTGAACCCTGGGACCCGAACCCCAGCGAGCGGATTGTCATGACTTGGTCCCCACCTCTCGTTGGGCCCGCGGCTCGGCCGGTGGTCGCGCAGGCCATGACGAGGCAGGCGCCGACATCGCCCCTCGCTTCCGCAAGCCGCTGAACGACGAGGTGATCCAGACGGCCGACAACGCCATCGCCATCGGCTGCGGTGACGCAAGCCCGGTGGGGCCCGGCCGTTGCCACCTCGACTGGCCCGTCGCCGACCCGCAGGGTGCCCCGATCGCCGTCGTACTCCGCATCCGCGACGAGATCGGCAATCACATCACCGATGTGTTCGACTCTCTGCCGAGCGCTTGAACCTCCGTCCCGCACCGCCGACTGAACCACTCGATCCACACAGTGAAGGATGAAACGATGCCATCCGCCCCGCTCGCCTCCGTGCTCTTCGTCTGCGTACACAACGCCGGGCGCTCGCAGATGGCCGCCGGATTCCTGAACCACCTCGCGGGCGACCGGATCGAGCTCCGCTCCGCCGGTTCCATCCCGGGTGACCAGGTCAACCCGTCCGCGGTCGAGGCGATGAAGGAACTCGGCATCGACATCTCCGACCAGAAGCCGAAGATCCTCACCACCGAGGCCGTGCAGGCGTCCGACTACGTCATCACGATGGGCTGTGGCGACGCCTGCCCGATCTTCCCCGGCAAGAAGTACCTCGACTGGGCGCTGGAGGACCCGGCGGGCAAGGGCGTCGAATCCGTCCGTCCGATCCGCGACGAGATCAAGACCCGCATCGAGGCCCTGATCGCCGAGATCGACGGCATAAAGGAGGAGGAGGCGTGAGCGCGGTGACCGCGGGAGACGTCATACGTGGTGATCGTCGGCTGCGGCTCCGCCGGATACACCGCCGCCCTCAACACCGCTGATCTCCTGCAGGCGGCCGCGAAAGGTTGATGGCGGGGGTCTCAGTGCAGTGCCACCTCGCCCGCGTGGACAGCACGCATGGCGCGCTCGACAGTCTCCTGATTTTCGCCGACCGGAGCCACGTAGTCGATGACGTGGTGCGCGGCGTCCTCCCCGAGCATGCGAGTGATCACCCATGTGGCGAGATACTGGGACGCCAGGCAACCACCCGCCGTAGCGATGTTCCCCTCGGCGTGGAACGGCGCGTCCAGCACGGTGACGTCACAGGCTTCGACGAAGGGCCGGCTCTTCCTGTCCGTGCAAGCCGGCATGCTATCCAGCAACCCGAGCCGGGCGAGCACCAGTGCGCCGGAGCACTGCGCACCGATCAGCTGTCGTGATGGGTCGAGCAGCAGCCTGGAGATCAGCCGGTCGTCGGCGACCACGTCTCGCGCCTTCACCCCGCTGCCGATCAGCACGACGTCGGCTTCGGTCACGAAGTCCAGCGGGCGCTGTCCGGTCACCTCGACGCCGTTCATCGACGTGACCACCGGCGTCGGCGTCGTAATGAAGGCTTCCAGGCCGTCCTTACGGCACCGGTTGATCAGCGCGGAAGCGATGAAGCTGTCGAGCTCGTTGAACCCGTCAAAGGTGACCACGGCTACCTGCATCACATCTCCTTCAATCAAGTACGGCAGCAGATCTGCAGTCTCCCCGGCGAGCTGTTCCGGAGCGAGAGCCAATCAGCGGTCGGTGGCCTGCCTACCGCCGCTCGGCGTTTCGAGCTCCGCACCGTACTTACGGCCCGCCGGCGTGCTGACGTCCCGAGGCTCGCCAGGGAACGGCGCCACCGCCGGCGTTCTAGACAGCCTCCCGAAGTCGGCACCTGGCGGCGATAAAGGCCACCGACAACATGCCACCAAAGCGTTCGCCCAGCCGGCCCGAATCCGTCGGCCGACCGAGCTCGGCCTGAGCCTGGACGAGGTCAGGGGCGTGACGGCGGACGGCGCGTGTTCGGGCAGAGCCGCGGGTCGTGGCGGCAGAGGGCCCACCGTGCTTCGACGCATGGTGTCAGGACGGTGTGTGCGGATTCGCCTCGTCGGTCGCGGCCGGGCGCGCTGCCGGTTGGGGGGCGGTCATGTCCAACAGGAGCATGGCGTCGTGGTCAGCGGTGCCGGGTTCGGCGACGTAGACACCGAGACGCTGACCCGGGGTGCCCTCCAGCTGCATGGACTGGGCGGCGAGCGTGATCGTGCCGACGTGCGGGTGGTGGAACGTCTTGTGCGCCGGCTTGCGGCCGGTGACGTCGTAGCGCTCCCACAACTTGGCGAAGTCAGGGCTCTTGAGCAGCAGTTCACCGACGAGGGCAGTCAGGTCCGGGGCGTCGGGCGCCGTTCCCGCCAGCGCGCGCAGGCGGGCGACGCAGGCGCGGACCTGCTTGTCCCAGTCGGGGAAAAGTCTGCGGGCCGTGGGGTGCAGGAAGAAATAGCGGGCGAGGTTCCGCTGCTTGGCAGGCCAGTCGTCCAGCCCCGCATACAGCGCCAGCCCTCCGGGGTTCCAGGCGAGCATGTCCATACTGCGGCTGACGATGTACGCCGGGCTCGGCCGCAGCGTCTCCAGCAGCAGCTTCAGGTGAGGGCGGACGGTGCGGCTCGGTGCGGGTGGCGGCTCGGGCGCGTAACGGGCGGCACGGGCGGCCAGCTGTCGCAGATGGTCGTGCTGCTGGTCGTCCAGCTGCAGGGCGCGGGCGAGGGCGTCGAGCACGGAGGGGCTGGGGCGGGTCTCCTTGCCACGCTCGAGGCGGACGTAGTAGTCGATGCTGATACCGGCCAAGGTGGCCAGCTCCTCGCGGCGCAGACCCGGGGTACGGCGCAGGCCCACGCCGACGGTGAGGCCGACCTGGTCGGGCGTGGTCTGGGTGCGGCGGGCGCGCAGAAACCGGCCCAGCTCGGAACCGCCGTCACTGCTGCTGTCCTCGGATGCCATGTATTTCAGTCTCACACCCTCTGACCTGTATGGCATGCGTGCTGAGGGGCCCTGTCATTACCCCTGAACGCCATTCCCCGGCATGACCCGACCTGCCTGTCCGGCGCGCGGGGCGGCACGGTGGATGACGTCGCCACTTCACGCCTTTCCAGTGGGGGTGCCCCCTTGTGCCCCGGTGCCAGGACCTGCCCCGATCCGGCAGTGCCAGGCCGAACCTCATAGAAACGCCCCCTCTCCGCCACGAGCGGCGGAATCCTCGAGAGCAGGAGCACCTTTCATGCGTGCAGCAGTGATGTACGGAGCCGGAGACGTCCGGATCGAGGACCGTCCCGACCCGAAGATCCAGCACCCCACCGATGCCGTCGTGCGCACCGTCCTGTCGTCCGTGTGCGGCAGCGACCTGTGGCCCTACAAGTCGATTCCCGCCACCGACACCGGCCGCCCCATGGGACACGAGTTCCTCGGCGTGGTGGAGGAGACCGGTCCACGGGTCACCTCCGTCAAGCCCGGGGACGTCGTCGTCACCCCGTTCACCTACTGCGACAACACCTGCGACTTCTGTGCCAGGGGCCTGCACATCTCGTGCCGTCATGGGGGCCGGTACGGCCTTGACGGCGTGGACGGCGGCCAGGGCGAGGCGGTGCGCGTCCCGCAGGCCGATGGCACCCTGGTCAAACTGCCCGTCGGCGCCGACTCTGCCATGCTGCCCTCGCTGCTGACCCTGTCGGACGTGATGGGCACCGGCCACCACGGCGCCGTCACGGCCGACGTCAGCCGCGGCGACTCCGTGCTGGTCGTCGGAGACGGCGCGGTCGGCCTCTGCGCGGTCATCGCCGCCAGGCGGCTCGGTGCCGAGCAGATCATCCTCATGGGGCGACACACCGATCGGACCGACCTGGGCCGTGAGTTCGGCGCTTCCGAAGTCGTTGCCGAGCGCGGAGAGGAAGGCGTCGCCCGCGTACGGGACCTGACCGGCGGCGACGGTGTCGAGAAGGTCATCGAGGCCGTCGGCACCCGCCAGACGCTGGAGACCGCTCTCGGCGCGGTCATCGACGGCGGCACCATCAGCCGCCTGGGCGTCCCACAGTACGAGGAAGGGCCCGTCGGTCCGTCCATGATCATGCGGAACATCACCCTCACAGGCGGTGCGAGCCCGGCCCGCGCCTACATCGACGAGCTGCTGCCGGACGTCCTGGACGGCCGCATCGACCCCGGCCGCGTCTTCGACAAGAGCTTCTCCCTCGACACGGTTCCGGACGCCTACCGGTCCATGTCCGACCGCCGCGTCCTCAAGGCCCTCATCACCCTCTGACCAGGACTGCCACCCACGCGGTGCCGGCCTCTGGCCGACCACTGGCCGGCCCCCACCCCCCATCGCCCGCGAAATGGAAAATCCGATGCAGACCGTCACCCTGAACAACGGCATCGACATGCCGATCCTGGGCTTCGGCGTATTTCAGATCCCCCCGGAGGAGACCGAGCAGGCCGTCACCGACGCTCTCGCGGCCGGCTACCGGCTGCTCGACACCGCCGCCGCGTACCAGAACGAGGAGGCCGTCGGCCGCGCGGTCAAGAAAAGCGGCGTCCCACGCGAAGAGCTGTTCGTCACCACGAAGTTGTGGATCCAGGACGCGCCTGCGCAGGGGAACACCGAGCGCGCCTTCGAGACGTCGCTGAACAAGCTCGGCCTCGACTACCTCGACCTGTACCTGATGCACCAGCCCTACGGCGACGTGTACGGCCAGTGGCGCGCCATGCAGGACCTCTACCGCGAGGGCCGCATCAAGGCGATCGGTGTCGCCAACTTCTACCCCGACCGGCTCGTCGACCTCATCGTCAACAACGACGTCACGCCCGCGATCAACCAGATCGAGACCCACCCGTTTTTCCAGCGCACCGCCGACCAGGAGCTCATGCGCGAGCACGGGGTCCAGATCCAGTCGTGGGGCGGGTTCGCCGAGGGCCGCAACAATCTGTTCACCCACCCGGTCCTGAGCGAGATCGCCGAGAAGCACGGAAAGTCCGTGGCTCAGGTCGCGCTTCGCTGGTTGGTCCAGCGCGGCGTCGTCGCGATCCCCAAGTCGGTGCGCACCGAGCGCATGGCGGAGAACATCGACGTCTTCGACTTCGCACTCACCGACGAGGAGATGGCGTCCATCACCACCCTGGACACCGGCGGCTCGCTGTTCTTCGACCACCGCGACCCTGCCGTCGTCGGCCGGCTCGGCAAGCGGCGCCTGGACCACTGACCGATCGGGCGCGTGGGCGCACGCACCACAGAGAGCTGCTTGTCACTTCTCCGTAGCTTCGGCAGTGCAGCGCCTTGAAGTCCGCCTGTTTCGCGACAAATGAAGCTGCTTCAGCGGGAACCGTGCGCCGCGTGCAGGTGGAATCTCCCACTGCTGAGCAGGCGGTTGCTGAGCAGGCGGTTGCTGTGCGGACGGTTGGGGGGCCGACGCGGCCGGAGCTGGAGCGGTTCTTCTTCCTCGACGACGAGGACCGGCTTCCACCACTGACCCTGATCCGGCAACGCGGCCGGCGGATACGGACTCCGGGGCATGGTCCGACCATGCGACGATCACGGCAGGAACTGAGAGATCCGGGGGAACATGGGCAAGATGCACGCGGACGAAGCGGAGACCGACGCCGAGCTGGTCCGGCGGCTGCTGCGCGCTCAGTTCCCCCAGTGGGCGGACCTGCCGATCACCCGACTCGTCTCCGGAGGCACGGTCAACGCGATCTACCGGCTCGGCGAGGACCTGACCGTCCGGCTGCCGCTGCGCGCCGGCGGTGCCGAGGCCATCACGATGGAGGCACGGCTCCTCCCCCGGCTGGCGCCGCTGCTGCCACTGCCGATCCCGGAAGTGGTGGCGACCGGCGCCCCGGGTGAGGGGTACCCCTTGGTCTGGGCAGTGCACCGGTGGATCGAAGGCCGCAACCCGGTCGAGGGGGATCTGGCCGAGCCCGAACTCGTGGCCCGTGACCTCGCGGAGTTCGCCGTCGCCATCCGCAAGATCGATCTCCCCGGCGGACCGCCCGCGCACCGGGGCGAGCCTCTGATGGCCGAGGACCAGGAGATGCGGGCGGCGATCGAGGCGCTGCGCCGCACCGACGAACCCTTCGACGCCGACGCGATCGCAGCGGCCTGGGAGGAGGCGCTCGCGGCACCGCTGTGGACGGGCCGGGCCTGCTGGACGCACTCCGATCTCATGCCGAGCAATCTGCTGCTCGCCGGCGACCATGTCTCGGCAATCATCGACTTCGGCACCGTGGGCATGGGTGAACCGGCCACCGACCTCATCCCGATCTGGAACCTGCTGCCGGCCTCGGCGCGGCGGGTGTACCGCGAGGCGGCGGATGTGGACGATGCGACCTGGGCCCGCAGCCGGGGCTGGGCGCTGTCCATGGCGGTCATCCAGCTTCCGTACTACCGGACGACCAATCCGGTCATTTCGGCGAACGCCCGGCACGTCATCCGAGAGATCCTCGGGACCGCTATGTAGGGGAGATCAGGGGGGCCGCACCCCTGGCGCCTGCCGGGGGCCTCCACGGTCCAAGCCCATTGTCCACCGCGCGAGCCCCGCAGCAGCTTCCGAAGTAGGCGTCGGCATCGACCGGCGGGCGACCTCGTCATCGAAGCGCTTCGAGGTTGCGGCGAAGCCAGCGATGGGATACCGCATCGGCAAGGGATCCGGCGAGACATTCAGGTCTTGAGTAGGGCAAATTCATGAGGACCTGATGGGCCGTTGACATCTCGCTGGCCCATATGCCAGTTTCGAAGCGCTTCAACAATCCTGGACGGGCAGCCCACTTCGGCTCTGCCACGCCCGGTCGGCACCAGCCGTCGCCGACCACCGGACGCGTAGGGGGTTTTCCCGCTGTGAGTTCCTCCTCCGTGCCTGCCGACCTGCCCTGCAAGGCACCCGCCGGGCCGCCCGCGGACCGGCTCCCACGACCACACACCTCAGGGACGGACATGGCGTTCTTCGACAATCCCGTGATACCCGGCTTCAGTCCGGACCCGAGCGTCTGCCGGGCCGGTGACGACTACTACGTGGCGACGTCCAGCTTCGAGTACGTACCCGGCGTACCGCTGTGGCACAGCCGTGACCTGGTGCACTGGCGGTTGATCGGGCACGCCCTGGACCGGCCCTCGCAGCTGGAGCTGCCCGACACGGCGCCGTCCTCCACAGGGGTGTACGCGCCCACGCTGCGACACCACGACGGCCGGTTCTGGCTGATCACGACCGTGGTCGCCGGGGCGGGCAACGTCCTGGTGACTGCGGAAGACCCCGCGGGGCCGTGGTCGGACCCGGTGCCGGTCGACGTACCGGGCATCGACCCCGACCTCGCCTGGGACGACGAAGGAAATTGCTGGTGCGTGTTCTCGTCGGACGGCATCCGCGGGGTGCGGATCGAGCCGAAGACAGGCGAACTGCTGGGCGAGCCAGTGGCAATGTGGTCGGGAAGCGGGCTGCAGTATCCCGAGGGCCCGCACCTGTACCGCGTCGGCGACTGGTGGTACCTGCTGCTGTCGGAAGGCGGCACGGAACGCGGGCACGCCCTGTCGGTGGCCCGGGCCCGCACACTGCCAGGGCCGTTCGAACCGCACCCGGCCAATCCCGTGCTGTCCCACCGCAGTACCAACCACCCGGTGCAGAACACCGGCCACGGCGATCTGGTGCAGGCGCACGACGGCACATGGTGGATGGTGCTGCTGGGCACCAGGCCCCGCGGTGACACACCCATGTATCACGGTCTGGGCAGGGAGACGTTCCTGGTACCGGTGCGGTGGGAGGACGAGTGGCCGCTGCCCGGACCACTGGACTTGCGCGCGCCGGCTCCGGCGCTGCCACCGCATCCCTGGCCGGACGAACCGCACCGGGACGACTTCGACTCCACCACGCTCGCACCCTGCTGGGTGTCGCTCAGACGGCACGACCCGACCGCCGCTCGCCTCGACGAGCGGCCGGGCCACCTGGTGCTGCACGCCCGCGCGGACGGCCTCGACAAGCCCGGCGCACTCTTCGTGGGACGGCGCCAGCGCGACCCCGACTGCAGCGCGCGCTCGCTGGTCGAAGTCGCCGAAGGCGGCAGGGGCGGGCTCGCGGTACGGCTGGACGAGGCACACCACTACCAGGTGGAGACCGTCAACGGCACGGTCCGCGCGGTCGCCAGGATCGGCCCGCTGCGCCACACCATCACCGAACACACCGTGCCGGCCGGTCCCGTGACCCTGCGGATCGACGTCACCACCACAGATGTCCTGCCACCCACCGTCACGTTCCGCGGCACGGACCCGGAGGACGCTGTCCCGCCCGGCCTCCGCGTCGGCGGCCCCGACACCCTCCGTCTGGGGTACGAGACGCCCGGCGGCGACTTCGAGGTCCTCGCCGAACTCGACGGCCGTTATCTCACCACCGAGGTCGCCGGGGGCTTCACCGGCCGCGTCATCGGCATGTACGCCACGCACGGCAGTGCGGCCTTCGACTGGTTCGAGTTGCGGCCCGCCTGACGGGCGCTCCCCCACCGCGGCCCGACCCCCGCCATGGCGGATCGGATCGTGGTCGGAACCGCTGGGTGTTCATGTTCTTCACCACGACGCCAACGACATCGGGAATCAGTCGCGACAGCGATTGACTCACACGACGCGCCTGACGCGCTATACGATCAACCGTCGACGGTGAACTGCGTTGCCGGGGAGGCGCGGGTGTACGAGCTGGTGCTCCGAGTAGATGCCGGGCCCTCGGCGTCCGATGAGCAGGTGGAGCGCCAAGTGCGGAGCCTGTACCGGGACTTGCGAACGCTTGCCCTGTTCCACGTGGAGCGCAAGGAGGCCCCTGCACCGGCCGGCTCGATGGCCTCCGCGGGGTACGAGATCGGCGCCCTCGTCGTCAGCGGTGCCTTCTCAGCGGCGGCGCTGAAGGCCATGAGCAATGTGCTGGTGGCCTACATCCAGCGCTCGAAGGGCCGTTCCGTGGAATGGGAGTTCGACGGCAACAAGGGCACATTCCAGGCGCTGTCCGCGAAGGACCAGAACAAGTTGGTCGAGGTCGTGGCCGCGCGGATCGCCGCAGAGGTCGGAACGGACGGCGGCAGCGGGGAGCCGGGAGGCAGTGATGGCGGGACGCCGGATCGCGCTGCTGGTCGCGACTGACGGATACGTCGACCCAGGCCTCAGCCAGCTCCGGGCACCGGCGCGCGGCGCCGGCGAGCTGGAAGCCCTGCTGAGGGACGAGGCGGTGGGCCGCTTCGACTTCGTGCGTACGCTCACCAACCGGCCCAAGGAGGAGATCGAGGGGGAAATCGAGGCGCTGCTCAGCAATCGCGCACCCGACGACCTGGTCCTGCTCTATTTTGCCTGTCACGGCGTCAGAAACGATGCCGATCTGCTGTTCTTCGCGACCATCGGCACGGACCTGAGCCGTCCACACACCACCGCCGTCCGTGCGGACCTCATCCACCAGCTCCTGGACGCGTGTGAGGCCCGCACCAAGATCGTGCTCCTCGACTGCTGCTACAGCGGGCTGTTCCACCGGGGCACCCCCATGTCTCCCGCACCGGTCGACGTGGAGGCGGCCCTGGTCGGCCGCGGTACCTTCGTGATCACCGCGTCCACCGCGCTCGAGTACGCCTACGAGGGCGGTCAGTTCACCCAGAAGGACGCCCGGCCTGTGTCACGCTTCACCGCCGCGGTCAACGAGGGGCTCAGCACCGGACTGGCCGATCTGGACCGCGACGGTGTCATCACACCGGATGAGCTGTACACGTATGTGCACGACGCCGTCATCAACCAGAGCGGCCCGGAACAGACGCCCACCAAGTCCGGCCAGTGCGAGGGGCATGTCGCCCTCGCGTACGCGGTCCGCACCGATCCGTCCACCGGCTTGACCTTGCAGGGGACACAGTCGGACGAGCTGGTACTGGGGACACTGCTCCCGCCCCCGGTCGACACCCCGGACCGGGGCTTCATCTGCGACTCGTGGGAGGGCGCGTCCCGGCTCCTGGTGCCGATCGGCCGGACTGCGGCGGGCTCCGGTGGCGAGCTCATGTGCCTGGACCTCTCCAGCCGGGACGGAAACGCAGCAGTCGTCGGCAAGCTGGGCAGTGGCAAGACGACGCTGCTGCGTGTGCTCGCGATGTCGCTGGCGCTGAGCCACACACCACATGAGGCGGAGTTCTATCTCCTGGAGGGAGCCGTCAACCGGCTCGGGGTACTGCGGGCGATGCCGCATGTGAAGAAGGTCGCTGCCGCACACGAGCACGAGGCCGTCGCAGAGGTCCTCACAGCGTTGAAGGACGCCGTCGCCGCCCGACGGGCTCTGTTCCGGGACCTGGACATCGACTCCATCGAGGAGTTCCGCGAGTTGCGGGCGGCGGGACGGCTGCCGCACGACCACGGCAGCGACGTCTTCCTCGTGATCGACGGCTGGCTCGACTTCGACTGGGAGATACCCGAGTTCGCCAAAGAGGTCCACCGGCTTGCCAACACCGGTCTGAACTATGGAGTTCACCTCCTCGTCTCCGCCCGGCGGTGGAGCGACTTCGGCACGAGTCTGCTCGGCCTGCTCGGGACCCGTGTCGAACTCGCCCTGGAGGACCCGTCGGAGTCCCAGATCGACGCGGCTCTCTCCGCGAGGCTCGGGGTCGGCTGGGCCTTGTCGCGCCGTCGGCGCTTCCGCGCGGCCGTGCCCCACCTGGAGGAGGTCAACAGTTCCGTGGAGGCCCGGCGGGCTCTGGCCGAGACTACCCAGCGGATGCGGGAACGGTGGCTCGGCGTGCAGCCTGACACGACGCCCCCGCCCCGCACCGACATTCCGTTCACGAAACTGCTCGCCATCGGCGACGCCGAGCAGTTCGACGTGGCCCGCACCTGGCGGCAGCGCCCATCGCAGGAGCGGCTGCGGGTGCCGATCGGGGCCGACGAGGACGGCCGACCCATTGTGCTCGACCTCAAGGAGGCCGCTCATGGCGGGATGGGGCCACACGGCCTGTGTATCGGCGCCACCGGCTCCGGCAAGTCGGAACTGCTGCGCACGCTGGTCCTCGGCCTCGCCGTCACGCACTCGTCGGAGACACTCAATTTCGTCCTGGCCGACTTCAAGGGCGGTGCCACCTTCGCCGGCATGTCGGAACTGCCGCACGTCTCGGCAGTCATCACCAATCTCGCCGACGAACTGACCCTCCTGGACCGCATGAGAGACGCGATCGGCGGCGAGCTCCTCCGCCGCCAGGAACTACTGCGGATGGGGGGCAATTACCCCAACGTCACCCAGTACGAGAAGGCGCGTACGGCGGGCGCCCCGATCGCCCCCCTCCCCTCGCTTCTCATCGTGATCGACGAGTTCTCCGAACTCCTCACCGCCCGGCCGGATTTCATCGAGATCCTGGTCCAGATCGGCCGTATCGGCCGTTCGCTCGGCGTGCACCTGCTGCTGGCCTCACAGCGCCTGGAGGAGGGCAAGCTGCGCGGCCTGGACACCTACCTCTCGTACCGGATCGGCCTGCGGACCTTCTCCGCCAGCGAGTCCCGGAGGGCCATCGGCGTCCCGGATGCCTATCACCTGCCGCCGGTCCCGGGCTCCGGCTATCTCAAGTACGACACCGACGAGATGACCCGCTTCCGGGCCGCGTACGTCTCGGCCCCCTATGCGCCGGGAGAAGCTCCGTCCACCGCGGACGACGACATCCTCGCCGACAGTGTGCTGGACGTGCTGGTCGGACGAATCACGGGCCAGGGGCCAGCCGCGCACCAGGTCTGGCTGCCTCCGCTGGACGTGCCGGCCACCCTCGACGAGTTGCTGCCGGAACTGGCGGCCACGCCGGAGCGCGGACTGCACCCTCCGGCGTACGACGGGCTCGGCGGGCTCCGGGTGCCGACCGGGCTCGTGGACCGTCCCGACCAGCAGCGCCGCGACCTGATGTACCTCGATTTCTCGGGTGCGGCCGGGCACGGCCTGGTCGTCGGCGCGCCCCAGACGGGCAAGTCGACGCTGCTTCGTACCGTCGTCTGCGCGCTCGCCCTCACCCACACGCCGTCCGAAGTCCAGTGCTACTGCCTGGACTTCGGTGGTGGGAGCATGCAGCAACTGCAGAACCTGCCGCATGTGGGAGGTGTGAGCTCGCGACTCGACCCGGAGTACGTACGACGTACAGTCGCAGAGGTCGCCGGCGTGCTCGCCTCCCGGGAGGAGTTCTTCCAGATCCACGGGATCGACTCCATGGCCGCGTACCGGAGGGGGCGCTCGGCCGGAAAGTGGCCGGACCAACAGTGGGGCGACGTCTTCCTGGTCATCGACGGCTGGTCGAGCTTCAAGCACGATTACGAGTACGAGCAGTTGGAAGAGGCCGTAGCCGAGCTCGGGGCACGCGGCCTCGGTTACGGCGTGCACCTGCTGCTCGCAGCCAACCGCTACGCCGACGTTCGCCCAGCTCTGCGCGACTACTTCGGCACCCAGGTGGAGCTGCGTCTCACCGACCCGATGGACTCGCAGTTCGCACGAAGGGCGGCCGCGGATGTCCCGGTCGGCGCCCCGGGCCGTGGTCTGACCCAGGACAAGTTCCATTTCTTGGCCGCCGTGCCGCGGGTCGGCGGCGGTCCGAGCACCACCACCGGACTGACAGAGGCCACAGCGGATCTCGTCGAGGCCATCCGGTCACAGTGGGCGGGGGCCGGCGCCCCGCCCGTGCGTGTCCTGCCCACGCGGGTGCCCGCGGACACGCTCCCGCCGGATTTCGGCAACTCAAAGGGGGAACTTGCTCTGGGCGTCGACGAGAAGAACCTGCTTACCTTCGGCGTCGACTTCGATACCGACCCCTATCTGGTCGTCTTCGGGGAGAACGAGTCCGGAAAGACATCGCTGCTGCGGCTGCTCGCCCAGCGGATCAGTAAGCGGTACACGCCTCAGGAGGCGCAACTGGTCGTTGTCGACTACCGGCGTTCGCTGATGGGCGAGCTGCCCTCGGAGTACGTGACGAAGTACGTCCGCAACGGCCTGGACCTTCAGTCCCACATCGAAGGCCTGGTCGACCTCCTGGAGAAGCGAATGCCCCCGCCGGATGTCACTGCGGAGCAGCTGCGCCACCGGAGCTGGTATACGGGGCCCGACGTCTTCCTCCTGGTGGACGACTACGACCTCGTTGCGACCAGCTCGAGCAACCCCCTCCACCCGCTCCTGGACTACCTGCCGTTCGCGCGGGACATCGGACTGCGCATTGTGCTGTGCCGCAATTCGGCGGGGGCGGGGCGATCGATGTATGAACCGGTCATGCAGTACCTGCGGGAGCAGGGCGCGCACGGGCTCACGCTCTCGGGCGACAAGTCCGAGGGGGCACTCATCGGTTCGGTGACTCCGTCTCGCCAGCCACCCGGCCGCGCGATGCTCACCGGCCGGCGTATCAAGCCGCTGCAGGTCCAGCTGGCCTACCAGCCTCCCCACACCGACCGATAGGACTGCAGGATGCATCCCACCATTGCCACAGATCACCTGTGAGTTCGCCAAGACGGCAGCGTCGCAGGCGTAACCGGCGATGAGCCGCGCCCCGTCACGACTCGTCCGCCACCCCACGATGGTGAGCAGCGGCTCGGGCGTCGCCCACCGACGCCACCACGTCCAAGCCGCGGTCGCGCAGCAGCCGGCCCGACACAGGTACTGCAGCACTGGTCGTCAAGGCCCGGAATCCCACTGGGTAGGGCCTGCTGAACGCTGCCGAAAGCTCACATCACGCTGTGCGTGATCCCAGGCGACGGCATCAGGAGCCGGCAGCGCGGAAGACGGTGGCACGGACGCTGTTGCCGCACAGCGCGAAGTCGCCGCCGTCAGTCGGCGCCGGAGGCGCAGTACCCGCACGCCTCACCAAGAGCCGGTGTGAAGGAGAGTTCTGTCGAGGCCCGGTCTCCGACCGCCGGCTGCACCGTCCCCTCGACATTGAGGGCCATGCGACGGAACTTCACGTGGCCGCATCCATGACCGCACGGGAAGGGACACGCCGCCGCCCGGCGGAATACGGAGATCACTTCGCGTGGTTTGGTACGACGGACGTCAAACTTCAGTTCAGTCGACGGGCGTCACGCTTCGGTCGACCTTATGGCGGGAGATGAACCCATGGGGTTCAGCGGCAACAGCACGCAGGTGCAGGCAATCGGCCGGTACGGCCTGTGGAACGCCGGGCTGCGCGACCCGGATCCCTCCGGCGCAGCCGAACGCGCCGAGACTGCGGCGGAATTGGAGCAGCTCGGCTACGGCGCTCTCTGGCTCGGCGGGAGCAGCGGCGTGGAGCACGCGGCCCCGCTGATCGCAGCAACCCGGTCGATCACCGTTGCAACGGGCATCCTCAGCATCTGGCAGCACGAACCGCAGGACACCGCCGAACAGTGGGCCGCCCTCGATGCCGCCCACCCCGGCCGCTTCCTGCTTGGGCTGGGCGTCAGCCACGCAAAGCTCGCCGAACAGTACAAGCGCCCGTACGCGGCCATGACCGGCTATCTCGACGCGCTGGACGCCGCAGGGGTCCCGGCCGGCCGCCGGGTGCTGGCCGCGCTCGGCCCGAGAATGCTGGAGCTCTCCCGCGACCGCGCCGCAGGCGCCCACCCCTACCTGGTCACCCCCGAGCACACGGCGCAGGCACGAGAGACGCTCGGTGAGGGGCCCTTGCTGGCCCCCGAGTTCACCGTGATCCTGGAAGCCGACCCGGACCGCGCGCGGGCTGCCGCCCGTGGTCTGCTGGCCTTCTACCTGGAGCTCCCCAACTACACCAACAGCTGGCTCCGGCTCGGCTTCGCCGAGGACGACCTGGCCAACGGTGGCAGCGACCGACTGGTCGACGCGCTGTTCGGCTGGGGCGACGAGAAACGGGTACGCGAGCGGATCGACGCCTTCCTCGACGCAGGCGCCGACCACGTCGCCGTACAAGTTCTGTCCACGGTTGAGGGCCGGGCCGGTCTGCCCCGGGAGGAGTGGCGGCGGCTCGCGGCAGCGCTGGACCTCTGAGGTGCTCAGCCGTCATTGACGGGGCAGTTCAGAACAGCAGGACCTGCGTGGCCGATATCGGGAAGCGCCCGCCCCAGGCGTGCGAGCGGGGACAGAGCCATCAGCACCGGGGACAGCATCATGCCGCCGGCCGTCACCAGGAAGCTGGTACGCAACCCCCACTCCCCCGCGAGAAGGCCTCCGAGCAGCGAGCCGAACGGGGTCAGGCCCATGCCGACAAATGTGATCGTCGCGGCCACGCGGCCTTGCATACCGTCCGGGGTGACGGCCTGCCGGACGGCCATGACCGTGACGTTCACCAACTGACCGAAGGCCCCGAACACGAAGTTGACGGCCACGAGCGCGGAGATCGTCACCGCGGAGGGGCCGTGGAGCACGGGAACGCAGAGCAGTACGCCGTCGCCGAGGGCCGCCGCGGACACGAGCACCACGCCGTAACCGAACCGGTTGGGGAGACGGGCAGCGAGCAGCGAGCCCAGGAGCGCACCCGGCCCCGTAGCCGCGAGCGCCAGCCCGACGGCGGTGCCCGACAGATGCAGTTCCCGCGGCAGGAAAAGCAGATAGACGGTCATCATGGCCGCGAAGGAGAACTGGAAGGCGGCCGAGGCGAGGCCCACGGTCCGCAGCAAGGTATGACCGACGACAAATCGGAGGCCCTCATGGATCCGTCGCCAGACCCGCGGGGGACGTTCCGAGCGCTCCGGGATCGTTTCGCGGCGACGGATCCGGCGGATCGACAGGAAGGACAGCGCGAAGAACAGCGCGCTGGAGGCGGCGGCGACCGGCGCCGACAGCAGGGACACCAACGCGCCGCCGAGGGCGGGGCCGCCGATCTGGGCCGCTGACCGGCTGCCCTCGAGGGCGCTGTTGCCCTGCACCAGCTGGTCGCGTTTCACCAGCCGTACGAGAGACGCCTGGTAGGCCACATCGAAGAACACGGACAGGGCCCCGACGGCGAAGGCTGCCAGGAGCAGTGCCGGCAGGCCGAGCCAGCCGAGGAGGCCGGCCACCGCTGCCGCGCCCAGCGCCACGGCCCGGCCGACGTCCGCCAGCACCATGACCGTGCGGGTCCGCCACCTGTCCACCCACGCGCCGACGAAGAGCGAGAGCAGCAGGATCGGCGCCTGCCCCGCCGCGCGCAGGGCGCCCAGCTGGTCGGCTTCGGCGCCGAGCGTCAGCACGGCGATCAGCGGCAGGACCACCAGGCTCCCGTGCTCGCCGAGTTGGGAGGCCGTCTGGCCCACCCAGAGCCTGCGGAAGTCGCCGTCCCGCCACAGGCTTGGCGGATCGGTCCGGCCGAAATCGGATACAGCGGAGGAAGCGGACGGCACAGAGGCCCCTTGGGTTGCCGAAGACGGGCCCCGCCACGCGGCGCACGACAGGTGCGCCGACGGTTCGGACGGGGGATGGCTCGCCGTGCCGCGCATCCAGGGCAGCACGCGATGACTGGCCGATCACGGCCTACGACGTCAACGCGCGCCCGTACGACCGGGCATGTCTCAGCTCCTTGTGGGGGTCACTCGCCGCCCGAACACTAACCCTCGACGGCCCCGCGCGAAAGGCGATTTGAGACCCGCGACAGACGGCCAGGACCCAGTCCGCCCAAGCGCGACGGGCTCATCCTCTCGCCCCGACCAAGCAGGCCGAACCGATAGTTTCGACCTGGAGCAATCATCCCGGATGACCAATCCTCGCTTGCGCCGGTGAGAGCCGGAGCTGCGCGGGCCGCCCCTGTCACTGTGGTTTCTCAGCGGTGGTCACTTCCAGACGCCGTTGAGGACAAGGCCGCGCGGGCGATGTCACCGTCGCCCAACTGCTGGCCGAGCGGCGCCCGTGCTCCGTGCACCTGCGCGTCGACGGGTTCCGGCGATGATCGTGCTCGTCCCGGTCGGACGGTCGAACGGCCGCTCCGGGTAAGCCGCCATACGGGTGCTCAACGCGGGCCTTCTTGGACGCGTAGTCCGGGTCGTTGAAGGTCTTGTGAGCGTCGCGCTCGCCCGGCCGGGGCCGGACGGTGAACCGTCGAGCCCGTCTCCTACGATGCCGGCCATGGCACGCTTTGAGGATCTTCAGTCCCCCTTCTGGGACACCAGTAGCGACTACGGAGTGCAGCCGCCCCTGCCCGACCGGGCGGTCGGGGAGGCCGAGCGGCTGTTGAACGTCACACTCCCCGACTCACTGTTGGACCTGCTCCGCAATCAGAACGGTGGCCAGGTCAGCGACAGCCGGAATGCCTTCCCCACAAGCCGGACGACCTCATGGAGTGCCGACCACGTCCCCTTCGACAGCCTGATGGGCATCGGTCACCGTGAGCAGACGCTGTCCATGCTCGACAGCCCGTACCTGGTCGAAGAATGGGGCCTGCCCACGGCAGTGGTGCCGGTCTCGGGTGACGGGCACTACTGGATCGGGCTCGACTACCGGACGTGCGGCCGTGACGAGGAACCCTCCGTTGCATGGTTCGATGCGGACGACAACTCGGAACTGGCTCTCGCGCCGGACTTCCACTCCTTCATCAAGGGACTCACCTCCGCCCGTGAGTTCGAGAGCGATCGGAGCGAAGGCTCACCCGACTGACCTCACCGGCGAAGCGCCGACCAGCCGGGGCCGACTACCCGCCACGAGCCCCATCACCAGGGCGAACCATGCCTGATGCGGCACCAGTAGGGCTTTGCAATGCAAACTGACCCACCAACACCCGAAGACACCGCACCTGTGGGGGGGGGGGGGGGGGGGGGGGGGGGGGGGGGGGGGGGGCCGGGGGGGGGGCGGGCGGGGGGCGGGGGCGGCGGGCGGGGCGGCGGGGGGGGGGGGGGGGGGGGGGGGGGGGGGGGGGGGGGGGGGCGCCGCC
>NZ_JBITCU010000032.1:0-67662 GCF_044453545.1 Streptomyces sp. NPDC051664
GCTACGAGAAGCGCGCCTACATCTACCTCGGCACCGTCACCCTCGCAGCCCTCGTGATCTGGCTCCGAACATGATCCGAGAAACAGTGCCTAGTGAACATCGCAGCGTGTGCAGCACGAGCATCCCGTGCCTCGGCCTCAGTACCGCCAGCCGCTCCCTGGTCCGCAGGGTGACCTTCGCGACGGCGACGGTGCCGTGCCGCGCCAGCGCCTCGACAAGCAGCGCATAGGGCCGCTGCCCCGCCTCGCCATCCGCCCGACCCAGTACGGCTTGGAGTACAGCACGGGGTCGACGTCGCGCTCGCTGACGAACCCGAGGACGTCGACGGTCTTACGCGTCTGCAGAGGCAGTACCGCCCGGTCCTCATCGAGGAGGACGACCGTGCGGCCGTCGGGCCCCTCCCAGCCGTGCGCGATCTCCGACCGCGGCACCTCCCGGTCCTCCAGCTCGCACACCAGCCGGTGCCGGATACGGGCGCCGTCGCTCGCATGGACCTGGTGGAACCCGGGGCCGTGCTCCTCGGTCGCGGCGAAGAGGTGGACGGGGAGCGTGACCAGGCCGAACGAGACGTAACCCGACCACAGTGCCCTCATACGAACACCCTGCAGGCCGGGGCGGCCCAGCGCGCGGGGTACTGCTCCGGCCCAGTGATCACTGATACAACGCCAACGCGGTGTCGGGGCCGGGGGCGAGACGTCGTCCATTCGGCCCGCAGTGGTTGCTGTGGTGCGGAGGCGGGGGTGGGCTGTCAGTGCGCCTAGCCATAGTCACGGGCGCCATGAGGGGAGTCCCCCGCCGAACGAGTGGGGCGAGTCCCCCCGCCGACCTACAAGCAAACTTGGAGGGAACCAGAAGGACGAGCAGGCGCAGGGCCGGATCGAGCGTGCCGAGGGCAACGGGGCAGAGGCTCGCTACACCATCAAGAACGAGAAGAACCAGCGCGTGCCGCCTCGCGCACCGCCCGGTAGAACGCGGCCGCCATGCGCTGCTCCTCCTGAGAGCGGCGCAGGAAGTCGGCGTAGGAGTCGGCGGCGAGCGACTGCAAGGCCTCGGTGTGGAGCAGCGTCCACGTGAACCGGCCACCCACCGTCTTCGCGGCCTGCTGCGCCCCCTGCTCGTACAGCAGCGGCAGCTGGCGGGTGACGAACGCGCGGGCTTCGGCGTCTACGCGCTGCTGGAGTCGGTGATGGCGGCCTGGAACTCCGCGAGGCGGGCGACGACGTGCGGGGCGCGGCCCGACTCCGACAGGGCGGCCAGGACGGCGGCCTGCTGGTCGGCGAAGCGCTGCCAGGCGTCCCGCGGGTGTTCCAACGCACGCATCGCCCACGGCGGGCTGCCGGCCCTGGCCGACCGCAAGCGCAGCGGGCGCCCCGCACGGTCCCCCCGTGCAGGTCGCCGAGGCCAAGGCACTGGCCTGCCAACTCCCCACCGAGACCGGCGTGCCGCTCTCGCGCTGGTCGTGCCCAGAGTTGGCCGCCGAGCTGACCGCACGCGGGATCACCGACAGCATCTCGGCGTCCACGGTGCGCCGCTGGCTGCACCAGGACTCGAACAAGCCCTGGCAGTACCGGTCCTGGATCTTCATCCGCGACCCGAACTTCCGCGCCATGGCCCAGCGGGTCCTGGACTTGTACGCCCGTCCCTTCGACGGCGAACCGCTGGGCGAGGACGAGTACGTCATCTCCAGCGACGAGAAGACCTCCATTCAGGCGCGCTGCCGCTGCCACCCGACCCTGGCGCCGGGGCAGGCCCGGGCGATGCGCGTCAACCACGAATACGACCCGGCGGCGCGTTGGCCTACCTGGCCGCCTACGACGTCCATCAGGCGAAGGTCTTCGGCCGCTGCGAGCCGAAGACCGGCATCGTGCCCTTCATGAACCTGGTCACCCAGATCATGAGCACCGAGCCCTACGCCAGTGCCAGACGCGTCTTCTGGATCGTCGACAACGGCTCCTCCCACCGGGGGAAGAAAGCCATCGACCGCCTGACCACAGCGTTCCCGAACGCGATCATGGTCCACACCCCCGTCCACGCCTCCCGGACAAACCAGATCGAGATCTTCTTTTCCATCGTCCAACGCAAGGTCGTCTCGCCCAACGACTTCACCGACCTGACCCAGGTCCGGGACCGGCTCCGAGCATTCGAAGACCGCTACAACGCCACGACACAGCCGTTCCAGTGGAGGTTCACCACCTCCGACCAGAACGATCTGCTGGCCAGACTCGACCGGCACACACCCGCCGATCGACAGGAAGAATCCTCCGTCGCGCCGGCAGCTTGATCAACCCCCGAAGGTCTTCCGGAGCCGACCGATTAGTTCGGCGTTGACGAGGCCACTGACCACGTCCATAGCGGCGGCGGCCAGCAGGGCCGTGACGACTCGTCGACTGGACGGTTGCGAAGGCGACGACGTCGACGGCCTGGGTCGGCGTGAAGCCGATGAGAGGCTCCTGATCGACTTCGTCGGCGTGCTCGGCCTCGAAGATGGACCGGTCGCCGATGCCGGGCCCCATGACAGAGACCAGGACTGGCCGCTGGCCGTCGACACCCCCGGTGTCCGAGATGCCGAGGCTCTCCGCGTGAATGTTCAGGTCATACTCGCCAACCCGCTTCTCCTCAAACCGTGCCGAGGAGCGAATCAGAAGGTCACGGAGCCGCTGAATCACCGCGCCGGGGACGGCCTTCGCCAACTCGCTCACCAACACCGGTCCACCCATAGCTCGGAGCCTGACCAGCCGGGACCGTCCTCCTTACCTCATTACTCAGCGTGGCCGCGCACAGAAGTCGAGCCAGAGCCAGGACACGCGAACAGAGCCAGCCGTGCGGGTCAGACGCTGTTGCGCCTGTCGATGCTGTCCTGCCGAAGATGTTTCGTGTGGCGGGTGATGGCATCGATGCGGGTGGCCAGGTCGGGGTGGCCGGCTTCCAGGTGCGGCCCGGTGGCGGTCAGGGGGCCGACCAAGGCGGCGGCGTCGTTGTCGGCGAGAGCGTGATGGAGGTTGCCGAGGGGGGTGCGGGCCGCGGCCGGGAGGTCCGTGAGTGCCGTGATCTGGCCGGCGAGCCGCCGCAGATCGGCCGCGTTGCCACGCGCCCAGGCGCCGACACTCCGGTCGGCGGCACGCAGGTCACGGGTGGCCTTGACCCTCTGTTCTCCCGTCGTGCCGGAGCCACCGGGGCGCAGGCGCAGGTAGCGGCGTTCGGCGGCCTGGCGGCTGGCGACACCGAGAGGGTGGGCAAGGTCGGCCCAGTTGGCGCCCGCCTCCCGGGCCGCTTCGATCAGGCCCGTCTCCCAGGCTGCGAGCTCTTCGCGCACCTCGCGCAGCAGAAGAAGGGAGGCCAGGGCCTGGTCGGGGCCTGCCCCGCGGCCGGGCGATTCGCCGGGTTGTGCGGTGCGGGCGGCGCTGAGGACGTCGCGGATGGCGTCCAGGGCCCTCTCAGCAGCGACGAAGGAAGCCGGGCCGACGTTCGTGTTCGCGGACGGGCTGCGCTGGTCGGCTGTGGCCACGGCGATCTCCTGTCTGTCATCCTTTCGACGACACGCCACTTGTCATCGCATGGATGACATGCTACAAGGGAAATCAGGTGAAGCGCATTGGCAGGTACTGCCTGAACCAACTGGAGGTGTTTCGTGATGTTGATGCGCACCGACCCGTTCCGTGAGTTCGACCGGATCGCCCAGCAGCTGATGGGGCCAGGCACCTGGTCGAGGCCGTCCGCAATGCCGATGGACGCCTATCGCGACGGTGACGAGTACGTCGTCACCTTCGATCTCCCCGGCGTCTCCCCGGACGCGATCGACATCGATGTCGAGCGGAACATGCTGACCGTCAAGGCCGAGCGGCGGCCGGTCGAGAAGTCGGACAACGTACAGATGGAACTCTCCGAGCGGATGCTGGGTGTCTTCTCCCGCCAGGTCATGCTGGCCGACACCCTCGACACGGAGCACATCGAGGCCGACTACGACGCGGGTGTTCTGACCCTGCGCATCCCGATCGCCGAGCGCGCCAAGCCCCGCAAGATCGCCATCGGCGGGGAGGCCACGCGCAAGGAGATCAGCGGCTGAGTCACTCCCGTATCTCGGCGGTGGAGGGCGGGACGGATCTCCTCCCTCGCCCCGCCCTCCACGCTTCAGGAAAGGGGACAGCAAAAGTGACCCTCGAAGCGAAGACATTCCTGACCCGAGTCCAGGAACGCGGCACGTACGACACACCACAGGAAGCCGACCGGGCAGCCCGGGTCGTCCTGGCCCTGCTCGGCGCGCACCTCGTCGGCGAGGAGCGCGCCCAACTGGCCGCACGGCTTCCCGAAAACTACGCCCTGATCCTGCTCAACCCTTTGCAGGCCGCTGAACCGCTCTCCCCCGAGCGGTTCGTCCGCGCCACCGCGGCATGGATCGAGGGGGCGACCGAGGAGACCGCAAAGTGGGATGTCGGCGCCGTGCTCAGCACGACCGCTGACGCGGCGGGCGAGGACCTCATGAGCCGCATCCTGCTCCAGCTGCCGCCGGGCTACGACGAGCTCTGTGGCCACCCCCGGCCGGCCTCACCGCTCCAGGAGACGGGGCACCCCTGAACATCCCGCACCCTCACCGACCGGAACTGCGACGAGAGAGGACCTCTCCAGCAATGCTCCCCAAGACTGAACCACAGATGACGTACGACCAGCTGCTCGAGCGAGTGCGGTACGAAGGCGCGTACCCGACTCGCGAACGAGCAGAGAAAGTCACCCACGCCGTGCTCGCCGCGCTGGGCCGGCAGCTGACCGGCGACGAGCGCGTCGAACTCGCGTCCCGTCTGCCCGTCGAGGCCGGGCTCGTCTTCTCCGCCCAGACTCCCGGCGCCCAGCCCCTCACCGGCTGGGACTTCGTGGAAGACCTCGCCGCCCGCACCGGCGGAACACCCGCCACCGCACGCTGGGACACCGGCTCCGTCCTCGCCCCGGTCGCCCAGCTGGCAGGCCCCGACCTCCTCACCCGCATCCTGCTCCAGCTCCCTTCCGGGTTCGCGCTCCTGTTCGGCCGCGCCGAACTCGCACCCGCCGCCTGAGCGCGCCGTGTCCATCCGGCGCCCGGCGGGTATCGCCCGCCCCGCTGCGTGACAGACCGTGTGACCGACCACGTGTCCGTTCAGTTCCGTCACCCAGGCCGCGAAAGGGAAGGCTGCACCAGCCACTCGCTGGGACGCTCAGGCCAGTTCGCCGGATAGCCGTCACCATCATGGACCTCGGCGAGCACGTCGACGCACTCATCGAGATCAGACGCGTCGGGCCGCCGGATGCGGCAGGTCGGAGTTTCGTCGGCCGTAGGAGCACCCTGTCGATTCACCGGAGCATGACAGCACAACACGTCCGACCCCGCATGTCTGTGACCAGCATTTTCGCAACAGGCCCTAGCATGCTGACTGTGCGACCCACTCTCCCGAAGATCGAGGGCGGCCGGGTACAGGGCCTCCTGCAACTCATCGAGGACGGCATCCATCTCGTCGTCGCGGCGCTCCTCGTACTGCTCGCGGGGCTCCTTACCGTCGGGGTCGTCCACGACGTCATCAGGTCGATCCAGGGGCCGTACCGCGAGGATACGGTCGTTCTCTCCGCCTTGGACAACGGCCTTGTGCTGTTCATCGTGGCCGAGCTGCTCCACACCGTCCGCCTCACCATCAGGAACCAGACCCTCGACGCGGAGCCGTTCCTCGTCGTCGGCCTGATCGCCGGCATCCGCAAGGTGCTCATCGTGACGGCCGAGGCGGAGAAGTCCTTCCGGTGGAACGTCGAGGGGATCGAACTGCTCATCCTGGCGGGGCTGATCCTCGTGATGGCGACAGCGGCGTACGTATGGCGGCGCTCGACGCGGCCGGGAGACTACTTCCCGCTCCAGGAGGTGCGGCGCTCCCCGTCGCCAGCGCCGTCACCCACCCCGGGGCGCGGGTCCTGATCGTCATCTTCCGCCGCCACGGCCGCCCGCACCCGCTGCTCCTCGCGAGCGGAGCCGACATCCCGTTCCAGGGGTGTGCGGCTCACGGCCGTCGCGAGGTCCTCCAAGGCCCGCTTCTGTAGTTCCGCCTCGCGCCGCATCACCGGGCTCCGGTCCCCGGCGGCGGCGCCCTCCCACGCGTGGAGCGCGTCCTCCACGCGCCCCCAGTCCGGATTCCTGTGCTCGCGCACGTCGACTGCCGCCTGCGCGGTGTCCGCCTCCAGGGCCTCGGCAAGCCGCTCCGCCTCGGGGACGAAACGGCTGTCGTCCCGCGGGACGTGGCTCTCCATGAGCATCGCCGCCCGGCCGAACCCCTTGAGCGCCTCCTGCGCCTCCTCCGCCTCGCGCGACGTCAGGCCCCTGGGGCGGACCGGTTCCTGCCTTGCCCGATCGTAGGCCTCCTGCCAGGCGGCACGTGCCTCCCTGCTCGCCAGCAGTGCCCTGCGCATGTCGGCGCGATGCTCCCGGGTCGGTTCCGCGTAGCTGCGGAGCACCGCGGCCGCATAGCGGCCGTTGGCGGCGAGCCAGTCCGCAAGCCGGCCCGGCAGCCGGGGCGTCTCCCATGCCGGGAACACCACGTACGCCAGCATTGCCAGGGCCCCGCCGAGCAGCGTGAGCACCACCCGCTCCGGGACCGTCTGCTCCCATGCCTGGCCGCCCATGCCGAGCAGGAAGACGACGTACGCGGCAGTGAAGCACTGGGAGTAGGCGTAGCCGGTACGGATCAGCGTGTACGACAGGCCCGCCGAGACCACCGCCAGCGCGCCGAACACATGGGCGTCCGGGCCCAGGGCCCGCACCATCCCGGTGGCGAGCGCGACCCCCGCCAGGGTCCCGGCGAGACGGGCCACCGCACGCGCGTACGTCCGGTGGAAGTCCGGCCGCATCACCATCACCGAGGCGATGGGCGCCCAGTAGCCGTGGCCCAGGGGTAGCCGGTCGGCGATCAGATAGCCGAGCGTGGCCACCGCCGCCAGGCGGACGGCGTGCCGGAACACGGGCGAGTCCCGGCGGAGCTCACGGCGGACCGCCCGGACGACGACCGGTACCAGCCGGAACATTGTCGGGCGCACCAGGAACTGGGCGCCCGCGGGGCCGGGCTGCGTGGGCGTCTTCCCGCGCGCTCCGCTCCCGGCGGTCTCCACCGCCTCGCCGAGCAGTTCCACGAGCCGCTCGGCAGTCTGCCGGGCTGGCCCCTCCAGCACCTCGTGCTCCTCGTCGACGCGCAGGACGTCCGCGCTCCCGGGCGGCACCTCGACGGGAGCGCCGCGGCGGATCGAACGGGCGGCCGCATCCAGGACGTCGGCGGCCGCGTCGAGCAACTCCCGCGCGCGGTCCCGCCCGGGTCCCTCCGCCGGGGCGCCGACGTCCGGGTCGGCGAGCGCGGCGACGACCGGCCGAATGCGCTCGGCGAGGCCCCGGGGACCGTGGAGGACGGGGGGCCGGGTGCGGGCCTGTGATGGCGTCACGGCGGCCGCGTCCCGGGCCGTCATCAACGGCTCCGGGTCGAACGGGGCGGTCGGGTCGTGCCGCAGCCGGCGGGCGTAGTCCGCCACGGCGGCCAGGGCATCGGCGAGCGCGTCACGATGCGCCCCCCAACGGCGGATCGGGAACAGCAAGATCAGCACGGCCTGCGCCACGCCTCCAAGCGCGATGACCCCGGCGTGCTCCAGGGCTCGCCCGACGCTCGTGGGCAGGGTGATGGTCACCAGCATGCTGCCGACAGTCGTCGCTGCGACGATCCCAGCGGTCGATCCGACGGCCCACGCCATCCCCGCGGCAAAGGCCCATACGGTCAGCAGTGGGAGGAACGTCACCAGTCGCCCCGCCCCCAGGTAGCCCACGAAGGTGCTGAGCGCCAGACCCGCGCCCGCGCCGAGCGCGATCACCTTGCGTGGACGCCAGGTGCGCTGGAAGGTGGCCCCACCCGCGGAGTAGGCACCGAGGGCGGCGGACGCGGCGTACGCAGGGGAAACCAGCCACAGCGCCAGCCCGAGGACGATCGCCACCCCAGCAGCCGTGCGCAGCGCCAGCAGCGGCTCCAGCCGCGTCTCCTCGATCCTGAGGCCGGAGCGCACGACCTCCCCGAAGGCCCGCAGCCACGTCACGGGTGTGAGCCTAGCCGGAACGCCCTGCCGGGTCGCGTCGGCCTGGTTGAGCTGCGGGAGCCGTCGGGCAAGGAAGCCTCCGGCACGGGCCCAGGAACAGGCTGGTGGCCGCAGCCGCTGGGACGGGGTGCTACCACTGCGGACACCGTTGGGCGTCCACCGTCCGTCCTACCGGGCCGGAGCGCGGGCGATTGCCGCTGGTTCAGGTCCGACCGGAGCGCAGGCGATCGTCGCCCGTCCAGCCTCGGCCGGAGCCGGGCCGCCGTCCCGCCTGTGGCCGTTGCCGTGTCCGTTCGGATGCAGGACCACCTTGGTCCAGCCCTCGTCACGGGCGTCGAGGTGCTCGTAGGCTGTGGGGGCCTCGTCCATGCTGAGTTCGTGGGAGACGACGAAACTCGGCGTTGCCTTCTCGCCGGCGATCAGATCCCGCAGCGCCCGGTTGTACTTCTTCACCGGCGCCTGTTGACGACCTCTGCCGGCTTCTGCTCGGCGGTGTTGATCGGGATGGCCCCGATCAACACCGCCTTGCGCAGCCGGTCGGGCTGGTGGTCGGCTACCCAGACGCGGCCGGCGCTCTTGAGGAGGGCTGAAATAGGCCGCCATCAGTCCGACGGGACCGGCCCCGAAGACGATCGTCTGGTCGCCCGGTTTGACGTGGGCCATCTCGGTGGCGTGATAGCCGGTGGGGAAGATGTCGGCGAGCATCACATAGTCGGTCTGCCGGTCGGCGGCGTCCTCGCCAAGACGCAGCGCGTTGAAGTCGCCGTAGGGCACGCGCAGCAGTTCCGCCTGGCCGCCCTGGTAGGGGCCCATGTCGGCGAATCCGTAGGCGGCTCCGGCGAGGGCCGGTTCCGGCTGCATGGTCAGGCAGTAGTTGGTCAGACCCCGCTCGCACTGCTTGCAGAAGCCGCAGGCGATGTTGAAGGGCAGGACCACATACTGGCCGACCTGGACCTTGCGGACGGCCGAGCCGACCTCCACGACCTGGCCCAGGTTCTCGTGCCCCAGGGTGCGGCCAGACTCGAACGAGGTGCGGCCTTCGTACATGTGCAGGTCCGAACCCCCGCAGGTAGCAGCACCCATGCGGCGGCGAGGTCCCACGCCGGATCACCGGCGCACATGCCACCGAAGTCGACGATGCCCGAGAGCGTTCCGTCCGAGACGACGACGTTCGCAGGATGGAGGTCGCCATGCACCCACACCGGCGGGCCCTCCCACGTCTGGGCCGCAACCGCGTCGTCCCAGACGGCCCGCACGTCGGCAGCGATGTCGTCGGGGGCAACGGCCTGGAAGAAGTTCTCGAAGCCGTCCGGGCAGTTCCTGGGATGGGCACCGCGGTCCGTAGCGATCGGCGCCTCGGCGGGCGCCTCCACATGGAGCACCCGGAGGAAACCCGCCAGCGTGTCGGCCGCGTGGGCGCCGCGGCTGATCGAGCCGTGGTCCAGCGGCTCGCCGGGAACCCACGTCATCACGGTCCAGTGCTTGGGGAAGCGCTCGGACGGTTCACCGAACCGCACCGGAGCCGGCACCGGGAGAGGCAGGCCCGGGGCCAGCACGGGTAGCCACCGCCGCTCCTTGAGCTGGAGCTCCGGGGTGGGGTCCATGCGCTGCATGCGCACGGCCAACTCATCCCCGAGGCGCCACATTTGGTTGCCCCAGCCGCCCGGCACCTCGCGGATGGCCAGCCCTGCAAGGTCTGGATGTTGCTCCTGCAGCACAGTTCAGAGAAGGGGTGCTGTCCCAGGCCGTCTCGTACCTGTCCTGGCTGGAGTCGGCGCACCACGAGTTCGAGGCGCTCGTCCGGAAGATGCTGGGCGCGGAGGCCGCCGAGTCGATCGACTGGCGGCGTCCGCGGATGGTCTGCATCGCGGCCGGCTTCTCCCCCCACGACCGTGTAGCCGTGCAGCGCCCGAGCGCATCGACCTGGTGCGCTGGCCTGCTGGGCCTGTTGCTCGTCGACTCCTCGCCCGGCTTCCCGACCGCCGCTTCGTCCCGGCGAAATCGGGAGCGGGACACGGCGGTCGGCAGCGTGCCGGCGGCACCGATGGCTCCTCCGCCGGCGGGTGTCGGCCTTGTGCCGGAGTGTCTGCGGGATCTGTACGCGGAGCTGGATGACGCGCTCACGGTTTGGGGCGAGGTCGAGGTGGCGCCGCTGCGGCACTACCCTTGAACGAGCAGATCGCCGAGATCGACAAGCTCATCGCGGTTGCCTTCGGCGCGCTTGCGCTCGTAGAAGCGACGGGAGACAGTCGAGGCCGGCCGGGTGATCCCTTCAACGCCAACCCGGCCAGGCCCTCCTCGCGCCGCCAGTTGTCGGCAACAACAAAGCGGCCGTAGTGCCTGCCCGGACGGCGCGAGAGCGGACAGCAGGTTCCCACCTGCAGTTGCTTCGGCAGGCCCGTTTCACGTGCCTGCCGAAGCGGCACGGTCCGCTGCGAAGTTGGCAGTGGCGAGAAGTTCGCCCTGCCCGCTCCCTTCTCTGGCAAGCGTGTCTTCGAAGGCGCTCAGACTCGCAGCGGTCAGAGCCTGCTTCGTCAGCTCGATCGCCCGGCGGGGCCGAGCGCTCAACCAGTGAGCCACCGCTTGCACATGGGCGTCCAGGTCCGCCCCGGGCACAGCCCGGGCGACCAGGCCAATCGCCTGGGCCTCGGCCCCGCAAACAGCTTTTCCGAGAAGAGCCAGCTCGGCGGCCCGGGCCCGCCCGACCGTCGCGGCCACCAGGGCGCTGGACCCGCCGTCAGGCATGAGCCCTAGTGAGGTGAGGGGCATCACGAAGTGGGCTTCGCGAGCGACGTACGTGAGGTCCGCCGCGCAGGCCAGGGCGACGCCGTACCCGATTGCGGGTCCGTTGACGGCGGCCACCACCGGGATCGGTGAGGAGACGATGGCCCGGATCAGCGCGTTGGCCGCCTCCATGACGGTCTCGGGCGGCCGGCCGGCGACGGCCACCAGGTCACCGCCGGCGCAGAATGCAGTGCCAGCTCCGGTCAGCACGATCACGCGGATGTCGGGGTCCGTGTGGGCATCCCCGATGACCCGGGCCATTTCCACCATGCTGTCCGGATCGAGCGCGTTCCTGCGCTCAGGCCGACTGATCACGATGCGGAGTACGTGGCCCTCGCGGGTGAGTCGGAATCCGGCGCCACCCCCGTCCTCCTCGCTCCAGTCGGCGCGGTGGTCCACCCGCCCGGCCGCGGTGCTCATGGCGCGTCCTGCATCCTGGGCAGGTCGGCAAGGGAGAGATGACCCAGGGCCACGACGTCGGGGAGCATCTGCCCGATGCGATCGAAGCCTTCGCCGACCGTCTCGCCGCGGGTGTGGCGATAGTGGATTCCCTCGCATATCGCCGCGAACTTGTACTGGACGAATGCGAGGTACCAGGGGAGTTCGTCCAGCTCACGGCCGGTTCCGGCGGCATAGCGCGCCATGAGCCGATCCCTGCCGGGGAATGCCTCATGACCCGAGGGCGGTGCGGCGATCACACGCTGCAGGTCCTTCAGACCGTCCCAGAACACCAGCGCGTTGGCGAGGTCGACCAGCGGATCGCCCAGCGTGGCCATCTCCCAGTCGAGCACCGCCGCCACCCTGCCCAGGTCGTCGGCGTCGATGATGACGTTGTCGAGCCGGTAGTCGCCGTGCACGATGGCAGCGGTTCGCCCAGCGCGGCAGCGACACCGCCGCCCTCCACCGCGACCTCGCCTCGCTCACCCCGCGCGAACTGGAGGTCCTCGGCCTGCTGGCCAGAGGGCTGAGCAACGCCGAACTCGCCCCCCGCCTCCACCTGGCCGAGGCGACCGTCAAGACGCACGTCGCCCGCATCCTCGCCAAGCTCGGACTCCGTGACCGTGTCCAGGCCGTCATCGTCGCCTACGAGACAGGGCTGATCAGCGCCGGCGCACGCGAGGCCGCCCAGCAGCCCACCGAGCAGACGTAGACCGAAGCCGAGACTTGGGATCAGCAGCCGGAGCTGCGCCTGTCCCGGTAGTTCCTGTGGGCGAATGCGAACCCGACGATCGACGCGCCGTACGTGTCGGTGTACTGCCGGTCGACCTCCTCACGTAGCGGTCAGGCCTGGAGGTGGGCCAGGACTGCGTTGTGGGCTGCTGCCACGGCGTGGCGGGAGTCGTCGGTGTGATCCGCTGCGTCGAAGCCGTGGTGGCCGGCCGGGACGTCAATGGTCTCGATCCGGGCGTCGACGGTCTTGGCGGCGGCCAGGAAATCCTCGACGGTGGCCGCGAACTCGGCGTGTTCCAGGCCGGCCCGGGTGAGGACGATCGGCAGCTCCCCGGCCGTCCGCACCGCGGCCACGGGTCGGAACCGCGCGTCCACCGCGCTCCAGCCGGGGAGCGGCGCGAGGACCGGGTAGTTCGCGGCGACGCAGCGCAGCCACGGTGGCGGCGCGGCGAGCCAGTCGGCGGAGAGCAGCCCGCCGGCGGAGAAGAACCACAGGGCGATGCGGTCGGCGTCCACCCGAGGGTCGGCCCGGACCAGTTCGACGGCCGCGGCAATGTCCTCGGCGGCCTGCGCGTAGTCAGTGAGGGCGTACAGGGCGTGGTCGACGGTCACGCCGACGACGCCCCGGCTCGCCGCGTACCGGGCGTGGCCGGTGTAGACCGGCCAGTCCCGCGGCGTGGGCCGCAGCTCGGCAGCTACGGGGCCGCCGTGAACGAACACGACGGCGGGCCGGGGCCCGTCCGCGTCCGGCAGATGGAGGTCGACCGAACCGACCCGCTCGCACGGCCGCTCAGGGACGTCCAGCACGAACGGCTTGAGGTAGAAGGGCTGTTCGTCGCCGCTCGCGGTGATCCGGTGCCCCTCACCGGCGGCCGCCCGGAGCAGGACACTGGCCAGCTCGTCGGGGGCGGAGAGCATCGGCCAGTGCCCGGTGGCGAGTTCGAAGAAGCTGACCCGAGGGTCGGCAAGCGCCCGGAACTGCGGCGGCCCGCTCCGGACCAGCGTCTCGACCATGGCGATGGTCACCCCGCCGGCGGTGCAGAAGACGCCGGTGGTGGGCCATCCGGCGAGCGCCCCGGACAGCCGCAACGGCTGGACGAGGGTGCCGGACGGCTGCGGCGCGGCGTAGCCGTCCAGTTGGGCCAGCGCCTCAGCCGTGAGGCCCGCGGTGCTGCCCCAGCGATGCCACTCGTCGGGCTGCGGCACGGGGATCCGCCAGTCGTGCTCGGCCGGCCCGTCCTGGCGCAGCAGCCGCTCACGGACCTCCTGGTCCGGGACGAGCGCGAGGGCGGCGTCGCCGTCCTGCGGCAGGCCGGCGTCCAGGTGAACGACCCGGCTGATCCGCTCCGGACGGCGGTCGGCGGCTCCCAGCACCGGATGGATGGCGTAGTCGTGGCCGACCAGCACCAGCTCCGGCGCGTCGAGGTGGTCGATCAGCTGCACCACGTCCTTGATGTGCGTCTCCAGGTCGGTGCCCGGCCCGGCCAGGTGGCGGCGCTCCCCGAGGCCGGTGAGGGTCAGCGGGTGTACCTCCGCCCCAGAACCGCGCAACCGTTCGACGGTCTTCCGCCAGATCCAGCCACCGGTGAAAGGTCCGGAAACCAATACGAACGCCGTCATGATCGCCTCCTTGCGTGCCGCGGTCCGCGCGGCCGTCCGTATCGGTCGTCCGCGCTCGCAGGTACGGTAGGAACTCCCCCTGAGGGAGGTTCAAGTCTTGTCCCCTGACGGAATGTGGAGCATCGGCGAGCTCGCCGAGCAGGCGGGCGTCACGGTGAAGACCGTCCGCTTCTACTCCGACCGCGGTCTGCTGCCCGAGGCCTCCCGCAGTTCCGGTGGGCACCGGCGGTACGGGCCCGACGCGTTGGAAAGGCTGCGGCTGATCCGCTCGCTGCGCACCCTCGATCTGCCGGTGCCGGAGGTGGGCCGGGTGCTCGACCACGGCGACGGTCTGGCGGACGCCCTGGAGGACGCCATCGACGGACAGCTGCGCGAGCTCGGCTCCCAACTGGCCGCGCTGCGCTGGCGGGAGGCCGCCCTGCAGCTGATCCGGGACTGCCCGGCCGAGGAGCGCGCCGACCGCCTGCGGCTGGTCGGCAGGGTGTCCACCCCGCCCAGTACGGCGCCGCTGGCGCGCTTCTGGCGGGGGGCGCTGCCCGTGCGGCTGTCGTCCCGGCTGGTCTCCTCGATCCTCGAGTACGCGGTGCCGCAGCCGCCGGCGGATCCGACGCCGGCCCAGGTGCTGACCTTCGCCCGGTTGTACGCCATCGCCACCGCGCCCTGCCCGGCCATCGACCCCCGCCGGCCGGCGGGCAACCGGACCGACGAGGTCCGCCGCCCCGACGTGCTGTACGACGGCCTCTTCGATGCGTACACGCTGGCGGCGGCTGAGCTGAAGACGAACCGGGCACCGGAGCGGGGGCAGGCACTCGACTGCTTCGTCTCGGCCCACGCCGACTCGCGGGGCCTGCGGGACAGCCCGGAGTTCCGCCGCAGGCTCAGCGGGCTGCTGGCGCTGGCCGCCGATCCGATGGTCGACCGGTACTGGGAGCTGACCGGCGAGCTGACCGGTTCGCCGGAACCGACACTCGGGGCGGCCCACGAGTGGATGCGGGCCTCGCTGGAGACCGACGTCGCCGCAGCGGCCGGCTGAGCGGGGCGCGTCCGCTCAGCCGGCCGCTCTGAAGGTCGGTATGGAGGCCACCGCCCGGGTGCAGTCGACGCGCCTGCGCATCGATCGTGCCTGAGCGGGCCGGGCGGCAGTCTCCAACCACTTCACCAATTCACCGAGTCACCCAGTCACCCAGTCACCGAGTAGGAGTGGGCGCCGGCTCCGGCCAGGGCTCCTCCATCGACGATCTGGTACTCGTCACGGATCGGACGGCCCGCAAACCAGGACTCCAGGATCTCTCGGGTACCGGCCGCGTACCGGGCCTGCGCGGAGAGCGAGGACCCGGAGATGTGCGGGGTCATGCCGTGGTGCGGCATCGTGCGCCAGGGGTGGTCGGCGGGGGCCGGCTGCGGGTACCAGACGTCGCCCGCGTAACCCGCCAACTGTCCGCTGCGCAGGGCACGTTCGACGGCGTCCCGGTCGACGATGCGCGCCCGTGCCGTGTTGATCAGATACGCGCCACGCTTCATCGTGGCCAACAGTTCGTCGCCGAACAGCCCCTCGGTCTCGGGGTGCAACGGCGCATTGACCGTGACGACGTCGCAGTGGGGCACCATGTCCGCCGCGCTCTCGTGGAAGACCAGCCCCAGCTCCCGCTCGACGTCCTCGGGCAGCCGGTACCGGTCGGTGTAGTGCAGCTTGACGTCGAAGGGAGCGAGGCGGCGCAGTACGGCCAGCCCGATGCGTCCGGCGGCGACGGTGCCGACATGCATGCCCTCCAGGTCGTACGACCGGGCCACGCAGTCCGCGATGTTCCACCCGCCGTCCAGGACCACCTGATGGGAGGGCAAGTAGTTCCGTACGAGCGACAGCGTCATCATCACCACGTGCTCGGCGACGCTGATGCTGTTGCTGTACGTCACCTCGGCGACCGTCACACCGTGCGCGATCGCCGCGTCGAGGTCGACGTGGTCGGATCCGATCCCCGCGGTGATCGCGAGCTTGAGGTTCTTGGCGGCGGCGATGCGTTCCGGAGTCAGGTACGCGGGCCAGAACGGCTGCGAGATCACGACATCGGCGTCGGGCAGCTCCCGATCGAAGACCGAACCGGCGCCGTCCTTGTCGGAGGTGACGACGAGGGTGTGCCCGGCCTTCTCCAGAAAGCCACGCAGACCGAGTTCGCCGGAGACACTGCCGAGCAGACGACCGGGCGTGAAGTCGATCGCCTCGGGGGTCGGAGTGGTCTGGCCGCTGGGGTAGTGGTCGATGGCGGGGAGATCGTCACGGGCGTACGAGGTCGGATATCCGTCGGCGGGGTCGTCATACAGGACGCAGAGCACCTTGGCCATGGTCACGGCTCCTCAACTGCATTGCCAGTAGGTGGAGTTCACGATCCTCGGGGTCGCACGCCCTGGTCAAAGCGAACCTCGCTATGCCCGTATAGCCGACGGCTATCACCGTCGGCCACCGGCCGCCCGCCCGTCGTCATCCGTGTCCGCCGAGGTAGGTGCGAAGGAGCTCGTCCAGCGCCTGTCGTACGTCAGCCGCCCGGGCCACCGTCAGCAGGGCCGCGGCGAGAACCGAGGGCGGGTCGTCGGGGCCGGTGACCAGCCCGACCCGTGGTCCGTGCGCGGGCCCCTCCAGCGGAACCACCCGCATGCCGTCCGGCACCCCGAACATGTGCAGCCACGCGTGCGAGATCACGCTCGACCAGCGGCCACCGGGCAGGTGCGCGTACAGCCCGGCGACGCTGTCCGACTCGATCGCCGGCGCGGCGGTGGCGCCGTCGGCGGCGAAGCACTCGTCGATGATGCGACGGTTGCGCATACGCGGGCCGAGCAGGCACAGCGGCAGCGCGGCGGCCTGCGCCCAGCGGGCCGTGGCCGCGGTGGAGAGCGGGCCGTCGACGGGAGTGAGCAGGACGTACCGCTCCTCGTACAGGGGCTGCCGGCGCAGACCGCCACCCCGGGTGTCGTCGTCGAGGTACGTCATCGCCGCGTCCAGCTCGAACTCGGCCAGCCCGTGCGTGATCTCGGCCGAGGACAGCGACTCGATGCTCACCCTGGCCCGCGGGTGACGCTCGCAGAAGGGGTTCGTGAGGAGGGAGGCGGTGGGCAGGGCGGTCGGGACCACGCCGAGGCGCAGGGTGCCGGACAGGCCGTCCCGCAACGCCGACAACTCCTGCCGCAGCCCGTCCCGTTCGGCGAGGAGGCGGTGCGCCCACGCCAGCACCACCTCACCTTCCGGCGTCAGCCCCTCGTACCGTCGCCCCCGGCGCACGATCGGCACGCCGAGTTCGTGTTCGAGACGGCGGATCGCGGCGGACAGCGACGGCTGGGAGACATAGCAGGCGGCCGCCGCGCGGACGAAGTGGCGCTCGCGGGCGAGAGCGACCAGGTATTCCAGCTGACGCAGCAGCATGCACGACCTCCGAGGGAGACTGCGGGGCAGGGCCTAGGGTTTCGGTGTGCCGATGTACAGCATTGGGCAGGCCGCGCGCCTGCTGGGGGTGAGTCCGGAGACCGTGCGCCGGTGGGCGGACGGTGGTCGGCTGCCGATGGGGCGTGACGGCTCGGGGAACCGGGTGATCGACGGGGTGGGGCTGGCCCGGTTCGCGAAGGAGCGTGCTCCCGGCGATGTGCACGGTGACCCCGGCGACGCGCCGCCCACCTCTGTGCGCAACGCGTTCACGGGCATCGTCACCGCCCTGGCGGTGGACGATGTCGTGGCCCGGGTCGAGATCCAGGCCGGGCCCCACCGGGTGGTGTCGCTCGTGACCCGCGAGGCGGTCGAGGAACTGGACCTCGCGGTCGGCGTCACGGTCACCGCGCGAGTGAAGTCGACGAGCGTGCACGTCGATCGCCGGCGGCGGGCGAGTCCGTAGTCGGCGGGGTCGGGGTACCCCGGCACAGCAGAGCGGTCCACAGGTCGAGGCGGTCGGCGAGGCTGGACAGGTTCCGGCCGGTGAAGTGCTCGATGCGCTGGACGCGGTAGTGGACGGTGTTGACGTGCAGATGCAGGGCCTCGGCCGTGCGCGCCCACGATCCGTCGCAGGCGAGGAAGGCCCGCAGGGTCTCAAGCATCAGGGCTGCGGACGCGTTCCCGGTGTCGAGAAGCGGGCCGAGGACGGTTCGGCTGAAGGCGGCGCGGACCTCGGCCGGGACGCCGGTCAGGAGGGCGCCGAGGCTGGTGAGGGTCGTGGCATCGGTGAGGAGTGAGGCGTCCGGGGCAGTGCTGCGGGCCGAGTCGAGGGCGTAACGGGCCTGCGCCAGCGCCCCGGCAAGTTGCTGGGGGCCCGCAGCCGGTGATCCCGTCCCACTGTGCAGCGGTACAGCCGGATCGCACGCGGCGACGAGCGCCCATGCCTCGGAGAGCGTGACCGGCACGGCATCCTGTGGAACGTCGGACTCGGAGAGGACCGCGAACGCGGTGCCGTCCGGAAGTCGCCCCAGGGCTGCGGCGCCGGCCCCTGCAAGGGCCACCGCCTCCGCGAGAGCTCCTTCCGCCGGTCCCGGCTGCCGCACACCGGCGTCCGCGGTGATCACTCGGTACGGGCCCTCGGCCGGGAGCCCGCAGCTCCGCAACGCAGCTGCCACGGCGGCGTTCTCGGCCTCGCCGTCGGGACCGGTACCGGTCCCGGCTCCGATGAGCAGTACACCGAGTTCGTCCGCCGCCTGCTGAGCGGCGGCCCGGCGGTGGGCGATCAGCTTCTGGCAGCGGCCCAGAATCGCGGCCACCTCGTGCAGCAGGCGCGGCGGTGCGACCTCGGGATCGGGCAGGTACAGGTACCAGCGCCCGTACGAGGAGGCGGCGTCCGCGTCGACGGGGACCGTCGCGCCGTCGGCGTCTGCCCGTAGTAGCGACGCCGCTTCGGGCGCGGTCAGGACGGGCGCGCCCTCCGTGGCCGCGACCGTACGGCCGGCGGGGGTGAGGACGTGGGCCTCGGCCGGGCGTCGGAGGTGAGCGAAGGCGGTCGTGAGGATCGTGTCCGGGCCGGCGTTCTGGGCGAGGAGGCGGTTGAGTCGGCCGCGTACGTACTCCGGCAGCGCGTGGTGGCGGCTCAGTTCGCCCCACCGCTGAAGGTAGACCGTGTCGGTTACGGCGCGGAACATCACGCGTGGCGGGACGGCCGCCACGGGGATGCCATGCCGCATGCACGCCTCGATCAGTTCATCTGGGACGCAGCCATGTGTCTCCTCCCCGGCCAGCAGGACGGCGGCGTCCGCGTCCCGGAGCGCGGAGACGAAGCGTTCGGCCTTGTCCTGACCGCCCTCCGCCGCCCACCACACCAGTCCGCTGAGCACGACCTCGCCCGACCGTACGAAACGGGCGGGGTCCTCCAGGTCGGTGACGGTCACCCCGGTGATCTCCCGCCGCAGCAGCGTGTCCTCAACCCACAACAGGCGCAGGCCGAGGCTCTCGTCCTCCAGCAGGTGTTCGACGTGCATGTGCTCCGGCTCCTCGTAACGGCTGCCGGATACGCCCCTCAAGGGCGTCCAGGAGTCTGACATCGGCATCTCACATTCACCAGGTGCCTGCGAGTCATTGCATCGTAAGTGCCAGGTGATGCGAGCGGAATGGCTCTTGGTTGATCCTCCAGAATGCATGCGGGAAACGTCGGCGTTTCCGTGTGGTGAACCAGTCGTGCGGGCCCTGATCTCGTTGCTTCACTGATGGTCATGGACCTGAACACGGTGGTGGACATACGGGACGCCCGATTGCCCGCGCCCTGGCGGCCGGGCGACGCCTGGCTGGGCGGTGGTACGTATCTCTTCTCCGAGCAGCAGCCGCACCTGCGGCGTCTGGTGGACCTGAGCCTGACCGGCTGGACACCGGTGGAGCTGCTGCCGGACGGCTCGCTCGAGATCGCTGCGACCTGCACGGTCGCCCAGTTGTCCCGCTTCGCGAAGGGACTCGCGGCAGAGGCGGCCCCGTTGTTCGAGCAGTGCTGCCGGGCGTTTCTGGCCTCCTTCAAGATCTGGAACATGGCCACGGTCGGCGGCAATCTCTGCAACGCCCTCCCGGCCGGCCCGATGATCTCCCTCACGGCAGCGCTCGACGGGGAGTGCCTTCTGCTGGCCCAGGACGGCGTACGGCGCCGGGTGCACGTCGCCGAATTCGTCACCGGCGCCGGGCGCAAGGACCTCGCCGAGGGCGAGCTGCTGCGATCCGTCACCCTGCCCGCCCGCGCGCTGGGCTGCCGCACGGCGTTCCGACAGGCGTCGCTGTACGGGCTGGGACGGTCCGGAGTGCTGGTCATCGGCACGCTGGACCCGGCCGACTGCTCGCTGACCGTCACCGTCACCGCCGCCACGGTCCGTCCGGTACGGCTGTGGTTCCCGCTGCCCCCGACGCCCCAGTCCCTGCACGCGACCATCGAGGCGGCCGTCACCGACGGCGAGTGGTTCGACGACATCCACGGGCTGCCGGAGTGGCGGCGGCACATGACGTTCCGGTTCGCGGAGGAGATCCGCCAAGAGCTCGAAGAGGTGACGCGGTGAGAATCGATGTCAACGGCCGTGCGCACGCGGAGGAGCCGCGCCCGGGCCAGTGTCTGCGCACCTATCTGCGCGAGCGAGGCTGGTTCGGCGTGAAGAAGGGGTGCGACGCCGGCGACTGTGGCGCCTGTACGGTCCATGTGGACGGCGAGCCCGTGCACAGCTGCCTCTACCCGGCCTTCCGCGCCAACGGCCGCCGTGTCTCCACGGTTGAGGGTCTAGCCTCCCCCGGTGGCGAACTCCATTCTGTACAGCGGAAGTTCCTGGATGCACAGGGCTTCCAGTGCGGCTTCTGCACGGCCGGGTTCCTGATGACGACGGCAGCTCTGGACGAGGATCAACTGGCCGATCTGCCCCGGGCGTTCAAGGGCAGTCTGTGCCGCTGCACGGGTTACCGGGCCATCGAGGACGCGGTACGCGGGGTGTGCCACGTCGAGTCGCCCGAGGCCGGTGAGAGCGTCGGCCGCAACCTGCCCGCCCCCGCCGGCCCCCAGGTCGTGACCGGAACCGCCCGCTATACCTTCGACCTCGACGTCCCCGGCCTGCTGCACATGAAGCTACTGCGCTCCCCGCACGCCCACGCCCGCATCGTCGACGTCGACACCTCCGCCGCCCTGCGCGTCCCCGGCGTCCACGCCGTGTTCACCCACCACGACGCCCCCGAACGGCACTTCTCCACCGCACGCCACGAACATCCCGAGGAGGACCCGGCCGACACCCGCGTCCTGGACGACACTGTCCGCTACGTAGGTCAGCGCGTCGCCGCCGTCGTGGCGGACAGCGAGGCCGCCGCCGAGGAGGGCTGCCGGCGGATCGAGGTGACGTACGAGGTACTGCCCGCCGTCCTCGACCCCCAGGAGGCGATGCGGCCGGGCGCGCCTGTCGTCCACGACAAGGACGCGGCGACGGCCCGCATCTCCCGGCCGCTCGCCAACGTCGTCGGCGAGGCGCACGGCGAGATCGGCGACGTCGAGGCAGGTTTCTCCGAGGCCGACGCCGTGTACGAGGAGACCTTCCGCACCCAGCGCGTCCAGCACGCCAGCCTGGAGACGCACGGTGCCGTGGCCTGGTTCGACGAGGACGAGCGGCTGGTCGTCCGCTCCAGCACGCAGACCCCGTTCCTGACCCGCCGCGCCCTGTGCGCCCTCTACGACCTGCCCCACGACAAAGTCCGGGTCGTCGCGGGCCGAGTCGGCGGCGGCTTCGGCGGCAAGCAGGAGATGCTCGTCGAGGACGTAGTGGCTCTGGCCGTCCTGCGACTGCGCCGCCCGGTGAAGCTGGAGTACACCCGCGCCGAGCAGTTCTACGGCGCCACCACCCGGCACCCCTTCACCATCGGCGTGAAGATCGGTGCCCGCCGCGACGGCACACTGACCGCCCTGCAACTGCGCGTCGTGTCCAACACGGGTGCGTACGGCAACCACGGCCCGGCAGTGATGTTCCACAGCATCGGCGAGTCGACGGCCGTCTACCGCGCTCCGCACAAGAAGGTCGACGCCTACTCCGTCTATACCCACACCGTCCCGGCCGGTGCCTTCCGCGGCTACGGCCTGGGCCAGGTGATGTTCGCCGTCGAGTCCGCGCTCGACGAACTCGCCCGCCGACTCGGTCTGGAACCACTGGAGTTCAAAGCGAAGAACATCATCGGCCCGGGCGAGCCCATGCTGTCCCCCGGCGGCGAAGAAGAAGACCTCCACATCGCCAGCTACGGCCTCGACCAGTGCCTCGGCATCGTCCGACGTGCCCGGACCGAACCGGTCACCGGACCCGTCCCCGACGGCTGGCTGGTCGGCGAGGGCGCCGCACTTGCGATGATCGCGACCGGCCCGCCCGGCGGCCACATCGCCGACGCCCGCGCGGCCCTGCTGCCGGACGGCAGCTTCGACCTCGCTGTCGGCACCGCGGAGTTCGGCAACGGTACGACCACTGTGCACCGGCAGATCGCGGCGGGGGAACTCGCCACCACCGTCGAGCGGATCACCGTCCGTCAGTCCGACACGGACGTCATACGCCACGACACCGGAGCCTTCGCCTCCACTGGCGTGGTGGTCGCGGGCAAGGCCACCCTGCGGGCCTCCCGCACCCTGGCCGACCTGCTCCTGGACTTTGCCGCTGCCCACCTGCGCGTGCCGCGCGCCGACTGCCAACTGACAGAGGAGGCCGTGCTGCACCCGGGCGGACGTCTCCCCTTGAAGGAACTGCACGCGGCCGGGCGCGCCGTCGGGGTCGAGTTCGCCGCCGACGGCCACTTCGGCGGCACCCCACGCTCGGTCGCCTTCAACGCACAATGGTTCCGGGTGGCCGTCGACCCCGGAACCGGCGAGATCCGCATCCTGCGCAGCGTGCACGCGGCCGACGCGGGCAAGGTCATGAACCCGATGCAATGCCGAGGCCAGGTCGAGGGCGGCGTCGCCCAAGCGCTCGGCGCGACCCTCTTCGAGAACGTCCGCATCGACGAACACGGCGCGGTGGACACGGCCGCCTTCCGCCGCTACCGGCTCCCCCAGTACGCGGACATCCCGCGCACCGAGGTCCACTTCATGGAAACGGCGGACGCGATCGGCCCCCTGGGCGCCAAGTCGATGAGCGAGAGCCCCTTCAACCCGGTCGCCCCCGCCTTCGCCAACGCCCTACGGGACGCGACCGGCATCCGCTTCACCGACCTCCCCCTGACCCGCGACCGCGTCTGGCTCGCCCTCCACAGAGCCGGTTGACGGATCAACCCGGGGTGAGCAACTCCTCGTACAAGCCGCCGAACTCCCGTGCGCGGTCGACGAGATGGATCTCCAGGATCCAGTGGCAGCGGCGCCCGGCCTTGTCGGTGCGCCGCCCCAGGGTGTCGTTGGCAGGAGCAACGTACGAGCACCGTCGGCGCGTTCGCACCCAGCTCCCGCGCCGACGTCGACCACCGTGCGAGCGTCGCCGAGGGCGGCGTGCACCAGGGCGGCGATCCGCGGGTCGGTGCGGCGGCCGCGGCTGCAACCGGCGCCGACCCGGCTGTGGTCCATGTCGCCCATCGCGTGCGGCATGCGGTCTTCCTCTCGGCTCATGCTCAGGAATGTTCCGCCCACACGTCAGCGGACGCGCACGGCGCGGGCCAGAAAGTGGCGGGAGGCGACCTCGTAGCAGTCCAGGGACCATCCGGCGGCGTTCAGCGCGGGCCGTAGGTTCTCCTCGGCCAGCGGGTCGTCCGGGTCGAGCGGGCGGCCGTGGCGGGCAGCCCGCTCGGCGCGGCCGGAGGGGTGGAAGAGCAGGAGCACTCCTCCCAGGGCGGTCACCCTGGCCCACTCGCGCAGCGCCGCCGCCGGGTCGGACATGTGGTTGATCAAGCCGGCGCTGAAGATGCCGTCCACCGCCCCGGCGGCCAGGGGCAGTCGGCAGGCGTCTGCCATCAGCAGCCCGGCGAGGTCCGCGCGGCCCTCCTTGGCCGTGGCGGTGAGCATCGCCGGGGTGAGTTCCACACCGAGGACCAGGCCCTCGGCGCCGACTTCCGCACGCAGTGCCGGCAGCGCGCGCCCGCTGCCGCAGCCGACGTCCAGGGTCCGTCGGCCCGGGCGGAGCCCCATCCGGGCGACGGCCGCCGCGTACCGGGGGCCGTCGGCGGCGAAGCGCTCCTCCCACGTCGCCGCCCTCGGCGTGAAGAACGTCCGGGTCGCGCTGCGCGCCGCACGGGCTGTGACCAGTGCCGCGAAGTGTTCGAAGAAGGCGTCGCGGTGCGGGGCGAGAGCCGCCAGGTGCCCGGGGGCGGACGCGACGAGGTCCGGGGCGGTGGCGGCTTCATCGGGGAAGGCCGCGGCGAAGGCGTCCACGGCCGCCTTGTCGACCTCCAGATGGAACTGCAGGCCCCACGCCGAGCCGCCGATCCGGAACGCCTGAACCGGGTACCGGTCGCAGGAGGCGAGGAGCGTCGCCCCAGTGGGCAGGTCCATGGTGTCGCCGTGCCAGTGCAGGACGCGCAGGCGTCCGGGGACATCGGCGAACAGCGGATCGGTATGCGCGGCCGGGGCAACTCGTACGTCACCCCAGCCGATCTGCGGTCCCGAACCGGGGCGAGCCCTGCCACCCGCCGCCTCCGCGAGAAACTGGGCACCGAGGCAGACGCCGAGCACGGGAACCTCCGCTTCCAGCGCCGCCCGCAGCAGGGCCAGCTCCGCCGTACGGCCGGGAACCTCGCACGCCGACGCGGGCCCGCCCATCACCACCAGGGCGGCGGCGTCGCCGAGCGAGTCGGGCACCGGATCCCCCGCCCAGGTCCGGCACGTCCGCACCGGCAGCCCGGCTGCCTCCAGCGCCGTACCGATGACGTACGGGCCTTCCTGCGGCGCGTGTTCGACGACCAGGACGTCCGCGGTGGGAGTCGGGTTCACTCGGTTCCTCCCGTCACGTCCACGCGGGGTAGCCACCGTCCACGCGGATCGCGTCGATCCTGCTGATGTGCCGTGCTCCGCAGCGGTCCTGGGGCAGGACGAGCTGGGGGCCGTCGCGGTCGAGCGGGGTGCCGTCGATGGTGACCGCGAGCAGTACAGGTGCGCGGCCGAAGTCGGGGTCGATCTCCCCCCAGGACAGCAGCGCGTGGTGGCCGTCCCTGCCGGACACCGCGATCAGGAAGCGCAGGCGGTCCTTGCGGCGGGCGGGGTCGAATCCGGGTCCTGCGGCCGCGAGGACGTCGTGCAGCAGCGGTCCGGTCGCCGGGTGCAACCTGCCCAACTGCCCGCGGGCGAGCATCGTGCAGGCGTCGGAGCGCGACTTCCGGGTTGCGCTGGTGAAAGACGCGGTCTCGCAGGTGACGGACTCGGCCCTGTCCGAACTCGCGGGCATCGGCGTCGAGATCCTCGATACCACCGCGCTCGAAGAACGGCTTGCCGAGGACGTCCAGTCGGACTGACAACCCGGCACCGGACAGCGGCTCCGGGACGGAACGGTGTTCCCGGAGCCGCTGCCTCGGACTCAGGGCGATCACCGCTGCCATTGGTGGGCGTGCGGTACGACTGCGCTGTACGTCTACGGCAACTCGGGGGTCCTGCCGCTCCGGCGAGGACTCCCGCGATAGATCACCCAGAGGCTGACCAGAACCAGGAGCGCTCCGCCGATTGGCCAGCCCACGGACCCACCGTCGCGGTAGTCCCTGATGCCACCCGCAAGAAGGAGGGCGGACGGGATCAGCCCTGCCCAGTCGAGGGCTCTGCTCAATCTCGTGGCAGTCGAAGAGTCGTGCACAGCGTGATCCTGACAGGCGATTGCGCCCTCCACCAGATGAATATGTGAAGTCAAGGCTCGGTCAGTAGCCGAACCAGTCACGCCGCTCTTCTGACCTGCAACGCAACCGCCGATCATTCTCCTGCTGCGGGGCAGTGGTCGACGGTTGTCTTTGTCCGGCGACGTCGGTTCATTTCGCACGTCCCAGGGACGGCCCGGGATGAGGAGGGAGAGCCCTGGGCGCAGGTGAGCGGCGCCGAGTGCGACGCAGGCCGTAGCCGTAGGTCGGCGAAGCGGCTCTGGTCTGGAGCTGCCGACGGCTGCGGGCAGACAGGGGTGGTGATGATCTCGGTCTGAGCCACATCTCATCTCAGCCCGATCTCTCGATGACCGCAGGATTGCCGCCTTGCAAGCCTGGTGTCGGCCACAGGACGGTCTTGGCCGGTCAACAGATGCAGGACAGCGCCAAGCCTGCCGGCGCGTGCCTGCACCGCCTCGCGCCCCAATTGACCGTGAATGACTGCTCGATCCGGCACGGATCCGGCACGCGCGGCGCCGCCGACACGTGCCTTGTACGTTCGATCACGGCCGGGAGGCGAACCGCGGCCTACCGCTGCTGTGCTTTGAACCAGCGGATCGCCATGATGGCTAGACCGACGACAGCGGCGATCGTGACAGCAGCGGCGATCCCGGCGCCCAGGGGCATTGCTCCGAACACGTGCGTCTCCCTCGTTGATTGGCTGGCTGCAATCGTCTGCAGATACGCGCTCGGGTTCTCGCGTGAGATGACCATGCCATGCCGTCCGGTGCTCGTAGCATCCAAGGAGAAAGTCTTGAGGATCTTCTGAGCTTGAGCTTGTTCCGCTTCGACGGACGCCCTTCGACCACCCGCGAACAAGGGTGCTGGATCCACAGGACCGCCAACGTGATCGTTCCATGCCCAAGTCCGCACGGCTCCCGGCAAAGACGGCTCCGCAGGACATCATGTTCGCCAAGCTCCACAAGATGCGCCCACTGACCTGCGGTTCCAGCCAGCCGGTGCCGAGCTGGATTACGCGTACCTGTCGAAGAGGGCCTGGATGTAGTCCTCCAACCTATTCGTCAGCACGGTAGGGGTCAGATCAGTACGGCCCAGTTCACGCCAGGGGACGGCAACTTTCTCAGCGTCCGGAGCAAAGGCGAGGGCGTCCAACAACCGCCAGTAGAGATGCGCGGCCTGATCTTCGGTCAAGGCCCCTCCCGCTGCGGCATATCGGTCGGCGAGGCTCATGCCCACAGGCACGCCGTGCAGCAGAGCCAGGGCGGTCGAGCAGTGGGCCACGTCCAGGTCGGCCGGACCCCAAGAGGTCTCCACCCAGTCGACGACGCCGCTGATCCGCAGGTCGCCGTCAGTGCCTTCGAAGAGGACGTTGCCGGGGTGGAAGTCCCGGTGCAGGAAACAGGGCACGTACTCGGGCGGGTCACGTCGAATGACGTCCACGGCCCGCTGCCACAGCTCGGACCGCTCGGTGGCTCCCGGCGGACTTACCCGCTCGGGCCCTGTCCACGCCTGATAGGTGCGCGGCTGGGCCCCGGCAGTCACCTGCACCTGGTGGATAAGCAACAGCTGGCGAGCCAGCAGATCGACGCGCCGATCGGATTCCTGGTCGGTCAGACGAACGGTCCCGGGCAGTAGGGACATGAGCAAGGACGGGTAGTCGCAGTACTCCGCCGCCGCGTCCACGTCGATGAGCGTGGCGGCGGGAACATCCGTGTCGCCGAGCTGACGCAGAATACGCGCCTCCCGCGTCAGGAGACCCTCCGCGTGCCGCACGAAGAACGGCTTGACGAAGGACCGCAGCACCACAGACCGCCGGCCACCCGGCCGGTAGATGTCCAGACGCCGCATCTCCGATGTCCACCCACCACGCAACCGCGTGACATCTTCGATGCGCTCCGACTCGAGCAGTCCCTTCTCGACCCAGGCACGCGTCGCGGCCCAACCACGGCCATCGACATCTCCACCGACACGCTCTGCACCCTCACCCTTACCCATGAGAAGCAGGCTATCGACCACCCAGCGGACTCACCCCGTGGGCCTCCCACCCACAACTGTTGACAACTACTCGCGCCCCCACGACGTGTGTTGACCGATCAGGACCCAGCCGCCGATGGGTCGTCGAGCGAACAGTCTCCTGACTGGCCGGCTGCCGCCGACTCCACCGCCGCTACGAACGTAAGGAAGAGCAACGTCCTCGCCTTCGTCGGTATAGCCGCAACCCTCATCTGCTTTCGCCGACTCAGCGAATGACTCAATGTCAAGGCAAGCCCGCCGCAGGGTCGTTGCTCACCTCACCTCACCGAGGCGCTTTGGCGCGCCCGCAACTCCGACCTGCCACAGCACCCCCCATGAGGGGGGCGACGATGAGCACCAGAGCCAAAGCTCCCATCGAGGCGACTGCCACCGCGTCAGATGAATGGACATCGGGATCGCTCATGACCGTGAAGTCGAGAATCCAAAGGCACGGCCCCACAGCGCCACACGTTGCCAGCAGCCAGCAGGCACGAGCACGCCCGAGAAGCGCCCCCAACAACAAGGAAGGCACAAAACCACAGATCAGCATGCTCAGGATGACGGTTACGCCTGTAAGATCCAGGACGCCCACGGCCCCTGGCAGCCAAGGACTGACAGCAATCGCGGTCGCCCACAGCAGAGACGTTGGGAGGAGTCCAGCCGACCTCCCCACAGTCGTCGCTCGCCGACGCATCGGTTTGTGCTTCATCGTCGCCCCCAGAGCAGTTGAGCACGATGTTCTCATCGAATTTGAACACGTTCAACCTTGTTTCGACCAGCAACATCCCATACCGGCGAGGCAGTGCGGCGCAGGAAGGCGCGAAATACAGCGCCTTAGGGGCGAGGCGGGACGAGTTGGGCGCCGACCCGTAGCTCGCCGACTCCGACCGCGACTGGACACGCTCTCCGTCAGCTGTCGCAACTCCCCCTGAACTCCCGTCCGATCCAGCCCGGTTGCAGCTCGGAGCACCGCACAACCTTCGCGCGGACGGCCAGCCGCACGCGCTCACGCGAACAGCCTGACGAAGAAGTTGAACATGTTCATTAATGCTGACAGGATATCGAGCACGTGCTCGACCACTGGTCGAACCGCATTCATTCGTCATGCCACGACGGGGGCCGGATCGTGAAGACCAAGTCACCTGTCCTGGGAAGGCGCCGGGCCGTGAGTCCTGTCGTCTGCCTGCTCGCATTGGTGGGATGCAATCCACACATGTACGACGAGGTATCCGCGCTGCGTGACGCGAAGCGTGCGGACATTGCAGGTTCGTGGCTCTCATTGCAGGTTCGTGGCTCTGCATCGAGGTCACTCTCCGGTCTGATGGAAAGGCCCTCATCCACCTCTTGGACGGGCAGGAGTTCGACTTCGACGACAGGTGGCGGCTGTCGGGCACGGGGACGTGGGAGTTGACCGACGAACGCATGGGATGGAACGACGGTCAGCATGTTCGAGTGGCTCTCGCCTCGCGCACGGCATCGGCCATTCGCGCGCCGGATCCGACTGAGCCGCTCGACGGGCCGGCCGAACGCGCCCCGGCGCCTGAGGCCTACACGTGGACTTTCGAGTTGCGGCGCGACAACAGGGAACAGCTGGAACTCTACTTCTTCTTCGGCGACCCCGACTCCCGCAGTACATACGTTTTGACGAGAGATCAGCCATAGCCCACTCGCCCCTGGCAGAGGGAGCGGGACCCGGCTGGTCGCCGGCGCCGTAACGGTATGCCGACCGGGTTACGGCGGCTAGGAACGCCAGTGGGAGTGTGTCGGCGCGGGCGGTGGAGTCTCCATGACCGGCAGTGGGTGTCGACGCCGAGCAACGTCCAATGCGTGGCCTGGAAACGAACGTCTTGGCCGGGCCGACTCGCTGGGTCGGTCTGACTGCCGGGCGGTACCCGGGCAACGCCCCGGGGCCCCGGTGAAGGGCGCCCGGGGGCGTGTGCTGATACAGGTGCCGGGCACCGGCGGTCCCAGCCAGGCACTCCTGGTTATGCGAACTGGCCGGGCTGGTAGCCTCCGGCCGGCTGCTGGACGATGACGTTCCCGCGGTTGAAGGCGTTGATGAGGGCGATGGTGCACACCAGGGCGGCGAGCTGTTCCTCGTCGTAGTACTTGGCGGCATTCGCCCAGGCCTCGTCCGTGACGCCGCCGGCCGCGTCGGCGATGCGGGTGCCCTGCTCCGCCAGCTCCAGGGCGGCGCGCTCGGCGTCGGTGAACACTGTGGCCTCGCGCCAGGCCGCGACCAGGTTGAGGCGCGTCGAGGTCTCGCCTGCGTGGGCGGCGTCCTTGGTGTGCATGTCGGTGCAGAAGCCGCAGCCATTGATCTGGCTGGCGCGGAGCTTCACCAGTTCCTGTGTCGCGGCCGGCAGCGTCGAGTCCGCCAGCGCCTTGCCCGCAGCGACGATGTGCTTCCCGAACTTGGTTGCGACCGGGCTGGCGTAGAGGTTCAACCGAGCTTCCATGGTGCACTCCTGTGTCGTTGTTGGTGGCTACACCTCTTGGACGGAACAGCCCCAGCAAGTTGTGACATGGACCCATGTGACCTGCGTCTCCCCTGTCGCACCCCGGCAGGGACCATCCAGGACGGCGTAGTGGCCGGACCGCCGCAGCGCAGGTCCTGGGCCCGAGGCGGGCCGACGCCGTCGTCATGTTCGCTACACCGCCGGGTCAGGCCCCGGCCGGAGCCGTTCCCACTGGTCCGGAGTCCACGCCCTGCGCCGTGCCCGGGGTGGCCTCCGGTGCTGTGGCCACGGGGGCCGTCACGGGCTTCGTACGAATCCGGTCATTGCGCCCGCCACCTCGCACCAGCAGAACGCTCAACGCGGCCAGGAAACCGACGACCGTCAGGCCCGCCAGGCCGCCCTTGGTCGAACCCGTCGCGTCCTCGATCAGTCCGAAGGCCGTGGGCGCGACGAAGCCGCCGAGGTTGCCGATGGAGTTGATGAGCGCGATGCCGGGCGCCGCGGCCCGTGCGTCGAGGTAGCTCTGGGGAATCGTCCAGAAGATCGGCGAGGCCGGCTTGAAACCGACGGCGGCGATGCACAGGGCGCCGAGCCCGACCCACGGCGACACGAACACGGCGAGCAGGGTGCCGCAGCCACCGATGACCAGCAGCGTCACCAGGATCGGACGCCGCTTGCCGATACGGTCCGAGATCCGCCCGCTCACGTACACGGCGGCGATCGCACACAGCCATGGCACCGCCGTCAGCAACCCGACCTGGAACTCGCTCAGCCCGCCGATGTCGTCCACGATCGACGGCAGCCAGAACGTCACCGCGTACAGGGCGACGTTGATCGCGAAGTAGATCCACAGGAACAGCAGCATCTGCGGGTCGGCGAGCAGCTTCCACCGGGACACCTGCGCGGTCGCACGCTCCCCGGCCCGCTCCTCCTGCTCGGCGTCGATGACGGCGACGAGCCCGCGCTTCTCCTCGTCAGTCAGCCAAGTGGCGTGCTCGATACCGGAGTCGAGGAACCGGTAGACGACAAATCCCAGCACCACCGAGAAGACTCCCTCGATGAAGAACATCCACTGCCAGCCGGAGTGCCCCCACAGGCCGTGCATTTCGAGCAGCGCGCCGGAGATCGGCCCGACGATGACGGTCGCCGTGCCCGAGCCCATCAGGAAGATGGACGTGGCCCGCCCTCGATGGGAGTCCGGCAGCCAGCGTGAGAAGTAGTAGATGACGGCCGGGAAGAACCCGGCCTCCGCGACGCCGAGCAGGAACCGCAGCGCGTAGAACATTTCCGCGCTCGACACGAAGGCCATCGCGGTGGCCACGACGCCCCAGGTGATCATGATCCGGGTGAGCCAGATCTTCGCCCCGAAGCGCTCCATCATCATGTTGGAGGGCACTTCGAAAATGGCGTACGCGATGAAGAAGATCCCGGCGCCGAGCCCGAACGCTGCGGCGGACAACCCGACGTCCGCGCGGAGTTGGTCCTGGGCGAAGCCGAGGTTCACGCGGTCCATGTAGTTCGCGACGAACATCACGAAGAAGAGAGGGACGACGCGCCGGAAGATCTTACGGATGGCGGACTGGACGGCGGGCGGGTGCTCAATGACGGGGACTTGTGCTGGTGGTACTGCGGACACGAGCGGCTCCGATCGTGGGCAGGGCGGGGAGAGGGGTGAGCGGGACCGGGTCGCGCGAACGTCCGGTCCCGCGCATGCAGTTACCAGCGAGGGACGGTCGGCGTGACCCACTCCGGGTCGGCGATCCGCATCGCAGCCGCGTCGTCACGGTCCCGGAGGCAGCCGTCGTCATCGAGCCACCGCTGATGCAGGAACGCCAGCTTGTCGCGATCGAGTTCGACGCCGAGCCCGGGCGCGTCGGACACCTTGACCGACCCGTCTTCGAAGGTGAGGCGTTCGGTGAGCACGTCCTCCGACTGCCAGGGGTAATGGGAGTCGCAGGCGTGGTGGAGATTCGGCACGGTCGACGCGACATGGGTCATCGCGGCAAGGCTGATTCCCAGGTGGGTGTTGGAGTGCATCGACACCCCGACCCCGAACGTCCGGCACACGGCGGCCAGTTCACGCGTGTTGCGCAGCCCGCCCCAGTAGTGGTGGTCGGACAGCACGACCTGTACGGCCCCTTGGGTGAAGGCCTCCTGGATCTCGGCGAAGGTGGTCACGCACATGTTGGTGGCGAGCGGCACGTCCGTCTTTGCGGCGACCTCGGCCATGGCCGGCGTACCGAGTGCCGGGTCCTCCAGATATTCGAGTACGTCGCCCAGTTCCCGAGCAACCTTCAGCGAAGTCTCCACGGACCAGGCCCCATTGGGGTCGAGCCGCAGCGGATGCCCGGGAAAGGCCTCGGCGAGTGCCCGTACGGCGGCGATCTCCTCCTCCGGTGCGAAGACACCGCCCTTGAGCTTGAACGAGGTGAACCCGTACCGCTCGGTGAACTTCCGCGCCTGCTCGACGACGCCGGCCGGATCGACGGCGGCCCCCCAGTCGTCCTTCTCGCAGGCGACACCCGCCGGGTGGTCGGCCCACTTGTAGAAGAGATAGGCGCTGTACTCCACGGAGTCCCGCAGTTTGCCGCCGAGCAGCGCGTGCACGGGCAGCCCGAGCGCCTTGCCGAGCGCGTCAAGACAGGCGACCTCGAAGCCGGACACCACGGACAACCGCAACTTGTCGGCGGTCTGCACTCCCCGCAGCCCACCCACGTCGACCTGGTTCTCGATCCGTCCCCGATCGACGGCGACCTCGTCGGCCACGACGAACAGTGCATTGAGATCGGATACTTGGCGCCCGACGAGCTTGTCGGCGAAGGGCCGGGCGAGCTCCAGATACTTGCTGTCGCCGTACGTCTCCCCCACTCCCGTCACTCCACCTGCCGTGACGACCTCCACGATCAGTCGCGGCGTGTACGGCTGGTGCACGCCCTGGGTGTTGAGCAGTGGCGGGTCGGCGACGAGGATCGGGGTCAGCCGAACCTCGGTGATGGTCAGATCGCGAGTCACAGGGCGGCTCCTACGGGAGTGAGTGCGGATGCGAGGTCGAGGCCGACGGTGAGCAGGCGCTCCAGCTCGGCGAGGTCGGCCGCCGAGGGATCGGTGAGCGGGGCGCGTACGGGCCCGACAGGACGTTGCCCGACGACGGCCTCCGTCTCCCTGTCCGTGCTCATTCCTGTCCATCTCCGTATGTAGACGCTATCTACGTATGAAGATGAAGGTTAGATACGCAAACAGGGGCCGTCAATGGTTCGGCGGCCCTCGCCTACGATCAGCACATGCCGGACCCCATGAACACGGACGAGGAGCGTGGAGTGCGCGAGGTGAAGTCCGCCGCGCGCACGGTCGAGCTGCTGGAAGTACTGGCGGAGCGCGGCGATCGCCCCGCCCGGCTCCAGGAACTCGCGGCCGAACTCCAGGTCCCCCGCAGCTCGATGTACGCCCTGCTCCAAACCCTCATAGGCCGGGGCTGGGTCCGCACGGACATGACAGGGTCCCTCTACGGCATCGGGATCCACGCCCTGCTCACGGGCACGAGCTACCTGGACTCCGACCCCTGCGTCCGGGCCGTACGCCCGTACCTCGACGAGGCGTCGGAGGCACTCGGCGAGACGATCCACATGGGCCGCCTGGACGCCGGAGACGTGGCGTACCTGGCAACACGCGAATCACACGAGTACCTGCGCACGATCAGCCGGGTCGGACGCCGCCTCCCGGCCCACGCGGGCGCGCTGGGCAAGGCACTCCTGGCCGAACGCCCGGACTCCTCGCTCCCCGAGGGCCCGTACACCCCGGCCACCCCCAACACCCACACGGACCGCGACGCCCTGGCGGCCGACCTCGGTGCAACCCGCACCCGCGGCTACGCAATCGACCGCGAGGAGGGCGTCCTCGGCATCATCGGTTTCGGCTTCGCCCTCCGTTACGACGCCCCCGCCCAGGACGCCATCAGCTGCTCGGTCCCCGTGGCCCGCCTCACCCCCGCCCATGAGTCCCAGATCATCAGGGTCATGCGCGAAATCCGCACAAAGATCGAGGCGACGACGCCAGGCGGTGCGGGCGCCCCGCACTGGCGCTGACATCGCCTCGGGGAGCGCCCCCCGAGGTTGCCATATCGAGTCAAGCGGCTTGGAAGAGATCCTCGGCGACGACGACGGCGACCAGGAGCGGCAGCAAGCCGGGCGGGCCGCCACGTCGCGGACGGCCAGGGTGATGGCCGCCCCCGTACCAGCCAGGGTGCGAGCCGTCTCCGGGCCGAGACCGGAGGATGCGCCGGTGATCAGCGCACGGCGGCCGGTGAGGTCGATGCCCTGCGCGACCTGTGCGGCCGTGCTGGAGAAACCGTAGGGCACGGCAGTGGTGGCACATCACCTCGTGGCACATCGACCTGGTAGGCACGGCGAGCCTGGGCATCCGCGGCAAGTTCCGCCCCCCGGCCCCGCCAGCGGTCGAGGTAGGGACGACCGAGGGAGCGAGCCGTGTACTTCGTCGTCTGCCATCGGGCCCCCCGGGCGATGTCAACGACGCCGCTGCGTTCCGTATCCTCCCCGCGCCCGCGGACGATCGCCTCGGCGATCGAGGGATCGACCAGCGCCTCGGCCGTGGCCTGGAATCGGGTGCCGATGAGCGCCCCGGCGACCCCCGGAGCCAAGGCGGCCGCCACGCCACGACCGTCGGCGGTCCCACCGGCCGCCGGCACCGGCACCGGTGCCGCCAAGTCCACCACGACCGGTACGAACGGCAACGTGGCCCTACCGCGCCGGGCCCCGTGGCCGCCGCCCTCGCTGCCCTGCGCCACGACGACATCGGCCCCCAGATCCACCGCCCGCTGGGCCTCCTCCAGATCAGTGACCTGAACGGTCACCGCCGCACCGGACGCGCGGATTCGCTCAACGAACGGGCCCGGATCTCCGAAGGAGACCATCACAGCCCCCGGGCCGCAGTCCAGTGCCTGCTCGACCGCGCTGACACCGGCCGCCCAGCTCAGAAACCCAACTCCCCACGGCCTCCCGCCTCCGGCAACGATCGGCAGCAAAGCGCCTCCCGGCGGCCTCGGCCGGCCTGGCCATCAGGTTTCGCTCGGGCGGCGCCCTCCGCATGGTCATGGATTGCCGTGCCCGGGAGGCTGCCCGCCCAGCGGCACATACCGCAGCCGCCCGCTCCGGTCGGTCACCTGTGTGAACCCGGCGGCCTGCAGCAGGGCGACGCAGTGTGCCGGGTGCAGGCGAGCCCGGCACACCGGGCCCACCACCCGCGCACTGCACGGGATGGAAGAGCCCGCAAGTCTCCCGAGCCGGCCAGCTGCAAGTGGTGCGATGCCGATACCCGCGCGCCACGACCCGCCCCGGCCCGGCCGACGTGCCATGCATGCTCGAAGCGACCCCGCACTCCCGTGAAGCCCGGGGCCGCCTCGAACTCGACTGGAAGCCTCGTCAGGGGGCGACGACCACCCGGCTGATCACCGGGAGGTGGTCCGAAGCCGTGGGGTCGGCGTGCAGGACGCGGGTCATCACCGGCTTGACCTCGCCGGTGGTGTAGATGTCGTCGATCCGCTCGGTCGGGCCCTCGGCGGGAAAGGTCATCCCGTCCCCGTGACCGGCCTTTGTCCACGCGTCGGTGTAGCTGGTCTGCAACGGCTGGGACTCGGGCGCGGACGGGACCGCATTGAAGTCGCCCACGAGGATCGACGGATCGGTGTCACCTATCAGGTCGACGAGCTGCGGGGCCTGGTGGAGACGGTCGGTCTGCGAACTGGCGGCAAGGTGGGTGCAATAGAAGTGCACGGCCTTCCCACGGACATCGAGCGTGGCGTGCAGCAGCCCGCGCTGCTCCTGCCCGGGCGACTTGAACAGCCAGGTGTTGTCCCACTCGGTGATCGGGTACCGGGAGAGGATCGCGGTGCCGTACTGGATCCGGTGCCCATCGGCAGTCGGCGGGTCGTTGTCGATGTTGGCGCCGAACACCACGTGGTATCCCAGCATGGCGGCCAGCTCGGCGGGCTGGTCGGCCCAATCGCTGCGCCCGGAATAGTGGTTGTCGACCTCCTGCAGCCCGACCACGTCGGCGCCGCTTGCCTTGACGACGTCGGCGATCCGCTGGAGGTCGAGTTCATCATCGGTGCCCTGCGCGTGGTGGATGTTGAACGTCATCACATCCAGCACACGGGCACCGGTGCCTTCGGCGGCCGAGGCCTGGGCGATCCCCGTGGTGGCGAGCACGGAGACGACGGCAAGTGCGGACAAGGTACGGCGCAACATGGTGTGGTCCTCCTGCGACAGGTATCAAAGACAATCACGATCATGATCCGGCCCCTTGGCGGGTTCGTGGCCGGGGGGTGAAGAGTCGCTCCGCTCCCGATGTCGGGAGTCAGACGCGCACCGAGCCCGGCCGAGGCCTGACGGTACGCCCGCGCCGTCCGGCTGGGCTGCGCCCACCCGGCCATGGCGCCACCGGCCGATGACTGCAGGCTGCCTCCGCGCGACATTCCCGACTCTGCAGTGCTGGGAATGTCGCTCGTGCGGGCGAGTCCGCATGGAGCGGTCACGGTTGCGCGGGCCGCCCCGGGAAAGACCCCGTGTCTGCTGACGGCGCCCGTACGTGCACGCCGGCGCCGGTCACAACACGCCCTCGGAGTCACGGTGTTGTTGGGGAGGCATTCCCTGTCAGGTTGGTCGGTCTTCGTTTGATGACCATGACCACCGGCGAGGGTGTGGGGCATGCGTATACGTCAACTTGCACTCATCAGCACGGCAGTTGTCCTCGGCCTTGGCACGCTCACTTCGGGCGCGGACGCCAGCGACCACGCCCCGGTCCGGATGAACCAGATCCAAACGCTGGGCACGCACAACAGCTACCACCGCGAACTGTCCTTCGCCGAGAAGAAGATTCAGGGCGAATCCGATCCCGACAATCTGTGGTACTCGCACGCGTCGCTGCCGGTGCAGCTCGACCAGCAGCCGGTGCGCCAGCTCGAACTCGACGTGATGCCCGACAGCGACCGGGGTGGGCTCTACACCAACCCGCTGATCCGCCAGAAGGCCGGGCTCCCTCCGCTCGACGACACCGACCTCGCGGGACCCGGCCTCAAGGTCATGCACTGGGCCGACCACGACTACAACACGACGTGCTCGACGCTGGTGAAGTGCCTGCGACAGGTGAAGACCTGGTCGGACGCGAATCCGAACCATGTGCCGATCCCGATCCTGCTCGAGCTCAAGGCGACGGACCCGAAGATGGAGCAGCTCGGAGGCCCGAAGAGCCCGCCTTGGGATGCGATGCAGTTCGACCGGCTCGACACCGAGATCCGCTCGGTGTTCGACGACGACGAACTCATCACACCGGACACGATTCGCCACCGGGGCCTGACGCTCGAGGAGTCCGTACTGCGCCACGGCTGGCCGAGCCTGGCACAGGCGCGCGGCAAGTTCGTGTTCCTGATGGACAACAAGGACGCCAAGCTGCAGGCGCCGTACCTCAGCGGCCGGCCGAATCTCGAAGGCCGTGTGCTGTTCACCGACTCCGCCCCTGGCCGCGCTGACGCCGCATTCCTCGAGGAGAACGACCCAACCGGCGCGAACACCGCGAAGATCCAGGACTGGGTGCGCAAGGGATACTTCGTCCGGACACGCAGCGACGTTCCGTTCGGTGCGGCCAGGACCGGTGACACCAAGCAGCTCGAGGCCGCGCTGGCCAGCGGCGCGCAGATCATCAGCACCGACTTCCCGGTGCCCGGGCTCGCCGCCCGCTACGGCAGCGACTATGTCGCACAGCTCCCCGGCGGCGGCCCCGCCAGGTGCAACCCCGTCGATGCACCGAGGTCCTGCCACACCGTCGAAGACTGACGGACTACGCCTTGGGGCTGCCCGGGGGTGGGTTGTCGCCGGGTGCGGCGGGTAGCCAGGGGCATTGGAAGAGGTCGAGCGCCTGAGCTGCCCCAAGCCTTTGCAGAGCCCGATCCCGAATGGTTCAGGCGGACTGCGGGGCAGGCTTGCCGGCTCTGCCGGAAGTCGTGCTCCTAATCGGGGGGCGGTACATCGAGTGGCGAGTGGAGCCACTCTTCGTGTACTGCGTGACCCGCAAGGGCACGACCCGGCGACCTTCAGCAAGATGTGGACCCGGCGGCTCACCGATCTCGACGTTGACGTCGTGCTGGTGAAGCCGCCGGGCGGCGCCTCTCGCCGGACGGCCCTGGTGTCGGGTGCTACCAGCCTGCGCTTCGTCGACCGCAACACCACATGGCAGAGAAGAACCGGAGCTCTCAAGGGCGGAACCTGCCAGTATTGCGGCGTGGAGATCCGTCGCATCACTCAGGTCGAGGCCGTCAAGACAGTTGGGCACCTGTTCGATGACTCCCCTCAGCAGGGAGCGACTGAGAGATTTCTGGCGGACGAGCGTCACCACCTGCTGATCGCCTACGTGGACAACGTCCCGGCAGGCATGGTCACCGGTGTCGAGATGATGCATCCGGACAAGGGGACCGAGATGTTCCTGTACGAGCTGGGTGTGGACGAGCCGTTCCGTGGGCAGGGCGTCGGCCGGACTCTGGTGTCGGCACTTGCGGACTTGGCACGCGAACGCGACTGCTACGGCATGTGGGTGATCACGGACCGGGACAACGCGGCGGCACTGGCGACGTACAGACACGCCGGAGGCGTACCTGAAGAGGAGCAAGTGGTGCTCGTCTGGACATTCGATCAGACGTAGATCCACAGGACGGACCCGCTTGCAGCATCAGGCAGTTCGGACGCGCGGCCCGGGTGTCACACCTGACACCGCTTCCCCGCCGAACGCGCGGGGAGGCGGTGTCAGTGACCATCGACGAACGTGACTGTCTCGTCGAGCGGCGCCCGCCCCGTACGGGTGTAACCCACCGTGACGTCCTCGAATCCGATCGACATGCCGCAGAAGAGGATGAGCTCGTCCGGGGGTGACAGGACCTCCGCGACCGTCTTGCGATACTTCGCCCATGCCATCTGCGTGCAACTGTGCAGCCCTTCGGCGCGGAGCAGCAGCATGACAGTCTGCAGATACATGCCGACGTCGGACCATTGGGCCGGGCCCAGGTGGCGGTCGATGTAGCAGAACAGGGCGGCGGGCGCGCCGAAACAGTCCCAGTTCGCGGAAGCGGCCCTCTGGCGCGCCTCCACGTCCTCGCGCGGAATACCGAGTGCGCCGTAGCGCTGCTCACCGAAAGCGGATCGGCGTTCGCGGTACGGGGACTTCAGTGCGGGCGGGTACTGCTCGTACTCCGGCTCGTCCCAGGGGTCACCTGCGGCTATACGCTCGCCGGCGTGTTTCTTGAGTTCGGCCAGCGGCGCGCCGGTCAGCACGTAGGCGCGCCACGGCTGGAGGTTCGATGCGGACGGCGCCCAAGCCGCGGCGGACAGCACGCGCTCCAGCACCTCCTTCGGGATAGGCCGGTCGGTGAATCCGCGCACTGCCCGTCGACTCGTGACCGCCTCATAGACGTCCATGAACGCGCATCTCCCTGCTCGACGTGACCAGCTTCGTTACACTCACTATCGTATTACTCATGACAGTATCATTCAATACTATCTTGTGTTTGACTGTCGTCGCGTACGAATCCTCAGCCCCCTGGCTCCCGCCTCGGGCACTGCTCTTTGGAGAAAGTCCATGGCCACGCTGCTGCACATCGACTCGTCCGTGTTCCCCGGCGAGGCATCCTCGTCCCGTTCGGTCGCGGACGCCTTCCGCAAGGCCTGGGAGGAGCAGCATCCGGAAGGCACGGTGATCTACCGCGACGTCGGCGCCAGCCCCGTCCCGCACATCACCGCCGACGCCCACACCGCCGGTCTCGCCGACCCGTCCGAGCACACGCCGGGGCAGTCCACCGCGTTCGCCGCGCGCGTGAAGCTCATTGAAGAGCTGGAGCAGGCAGATGTCGTCCTGATCGGCGCCCCCATGTACAACTACTCGATCCCGTCGACTCTCAAGGCGTGGCTGGACAACGTGATCCTGCTCGGCCGCACCGCGGGCGAGGCCCCCTCCGCCCAGGGCACCCCGGTCACCGTCGTCGCCAGCCGCGGCGGCTCCTACGCGCCGGGCACCCCGCGCGAGGGCTATGAGTTCGTACAGAACTACCTGGAGGCCGTACTCAAGGGCACCCTCGGCCTGGACCTCGACTTCATCGTCCCCGAACTCACCATGGCCCCCCGCAACCCGGCCATGTCGGAACTGATACCCCTCTACGAGGCCTCCCGCAAGCGCGCCTTCGAGGACGCGACCACCAAGGCCAAGGAACTGGCGGAGCGCCTCGCGGCGTAACCCCCCGGGCCATGGACGCCGTGCGACGCCTACCCAGGACGTCACACGGCGTCCTCGTCGCCTGCTCCCTCTCCGCCGGTGACATTTGTGCGCTCTGCCACTGGAGGCCGGTGGCCCTGCGCTCGGGACGGCCGGGGCGTTCGGCCTGCCGGCGGCCCGCACACCGAGACGACTGCGATGCGTTCGAGGGTGACGAGCACCCCGTCGGCCAGGAATGCCGCACGGTAGCCGCGCGGACAGTTCGGTCCCCGTCGGCGACGAAGCCCAGACCGCCCCCGCTTGCCAGGTCCGGCGCGCAGCAGCGATGGCCGCAGCTCAGTGCCGGTTTCGCCGCGAGAGGCGCATGAGACGAAGCGCGCCCACGCGCTAGGCAACCGGTGCGCGGACGCCGTTACGCCTTGCCGCCTGCGGGATAGGCGAACCGGGTCAGCAGATCCGTCAGCTGCTCGGGCTCGCCGGGTCGCAGTTCGGTGACCAGGCGCTCAGCCAGCGGCACCGCCGCCACATGAGCTGCATCGAAAAGCTCGAGGCCCTGAGGCGTGATCTCCACTGCCCGCACCCGCCGGTCCCCCGGAACGGTCTTGCGCACAGCCAGCCCCCTACGCTCCAGGTCGTCCACGACCCGCATGATTCCCGCCTTGTCCGACCCCGTCGCCGCCACCAGGTCCCGCTGCACCGTAGGCCCGCGGTCGACCAGCACGATCAGCACAGCAAAATGCCGCAACTCGATGCCGAGCGGCCGAAGCGCCTCCTCCATCACCGCTGCCGCGTGCCAGTGCGCCCGGCGCAGAAGCAGGCCGAGAGCGAAAGGCGAGGCATCCCCGGGGCGGTCGGTCACACGCGAGGCGGTGGTTCTGCGAGGAACGTCGGCGGTCATGAGGCCACATTACAGCCATCTATTCGTTCGATACGGTCTCATATGAAACTAAATGCTCTACGTCTGCCGCGGCTCACACAGGAAGGACCTGTTCGCCCGCGAGCAGGTCCAGTGGCGTCTCGCGGTCGTCGCGAAGCGCTCGCATTCCTGTCCACGGACGATCGCTGATCCCCTTGGAAATCGATCATCCAGTGACGCAGCTCGGACAGTCGGCCGCGCGGATGGGCCCGCATCACAGCTCGGCCTGCGGCGCCAAGCGATGTGCGGCATGGAGAAGGGACGGGCGATGTCCGCGCGGGCGAAAGTGGTTTGCCGACTTGGATGTCGCGTGAGTAGCGTCGCCATTTGTGCCCCCGACTCTGCGCACCGAGCGTCTACTCCTCGAGCCGTACCTCTCCGAGGACGAAGAGGGCTTCGTCGCTCTGTTCCAGGACACCAGGGTGTCGCAGTGGATGGGTGACGGCACTGCTTCCGAAGCATCAGACCGTGCCCTGTTCGGGCGCATCTTCACGAAGGTGTACGCCCAGGACCTGTTCGATGTCTGGGCCGTTCGTCGCCATGGACTCCTCGTCGGGCATGCCGAGATCAAGCCGAACGATGTCGTCGGAGGCCACGAGATCATTTACGCTCTGGCGCCGACGGCATGGGGGTCCGGCCTGGGGACCGAGTTGGCCGAGGCGATCGTCGCCTATGGTTTCGACACCCTTGGACTGACCCAGGTGTACGCCACGGTGGACCCAGCGAACGAGGCCTCACTGACCCTGCTGGACGGAATCGGTTTCGAGCATGTCCGGGACATGAAAGAGAATGACGGCAGCAGCACCCACGTATTGGCCCGCCGTCTGGCCGCAGGCCACAAGTCGCCCCTCGCCCCATAGGGCGAGCAAGCCGCTTGAGTGATGGACACCTTCGAGACCCACTACAGCCGCCAGTTTGCCCGGCTCGGCCGCGATCGAGCCGGGGCATCAGGGCGCGGTATCGCGTTGGCGTCAGGAGTCGCCCTCTGGGCACGACGCGGATGCGACTGGTCAAGGGAGCCCCTCCATGAGCGCCACCCGTTCCCGTGGATTGACCGCACCTGCCGCCGACGCGGCCATCGACGGGCATACCGCAACCTGCGCCAGTCCACTATGCGGGGCCAGTTTTCCGAGCTCGCCGACGCCGCGGCCCCCGACCGGATGGCCTACCGCGGGTCCTGGCCGAGTTGCTGATCCTTCGGCGGCAACATCATCGAGACCGGCAGCGACTCCTACCGCCTCGCCAGTACCAAAGCCCGCCAGCAGGCCGCCGCCAGCACGTGATCGCACCTGTTCCGCGGGACGCACATCGCGTGGCCGCCCGGCACAGGAGATGTGAGACTTGACTCTCACAATATGTGAGAGGAGACTCTCACGTCATGGATTCTGGTAATCGTCTGGGCGATATCGAGATCACTGATCCGCAGGCGATGCGGGCGCTGGCGCATCCGGTGCGGCTGGCGATCCTCGAACGCCTGCAGCGGCACGGGCCGGCGACGGCGACGCAACTCGCGCCCGATGTGGGAGCAACCCCGTCAGTGACCAGCTGGCATCTGCGGCATCTGGCGAGCTTCGGGCTGGTCCGCGATGCCGAGCCCGGCCCGGACCGTCGCCAGAGGCGGTGGGAGGCGGTGGCGCGGGGCTTCCGGTTCGAGGCGCCGGAGGATCCGGACGACGAGGAGGGCAGGTCGGCTGCGCGGGTCCTGTCCCGGGAGATGTTCCTGCGCTCGGGAGAGCTGCCGAACCGGTGGGCTGCCGAGGTCGAACCCGGGCTCGAACCGGTGTGGCGACGGCATGCAGGTCTGGCCAACACCCGCGTCGTCGTCTCCGCCGACGAACTCGCCGCCATCGAGGACGCGATCGAGCGCATTCTCGCCCCCTACGTGATGCGCGACGAGGCCGCGCGTCCGGCCGACGGCCGTGGTGTCCGGCTGCTGCGCTACTCCCTGCCGGAGGGTGCCGCGGATCAGACCGGCGAGACGCCATGAGCGCTGCAGACCAGTCCTTACCCATATCGCTGTGGCGTGATCGGCGGTTCCGTCGTTTCTGGGCCGGCCAGTCGATCTCGCAGTTCGGCGACCGGATCACCGAACTGGCCCTGCCACTGATCGCGGTGGGGGCGCTGCACGCTTCGGCCAATCAGGTGGCGTTGCTGACCGCGCTCATCTGGACCCCGAACCTGCTCGCGATCGTCCTCGGTGCCTGGGCCGACCACCGCGCCCACAAGCGGCGCCTGATGGTTCTCGCCGACCTGGTGCGGGCGGCAGTGCTGCTCTCTCTCCCGGCTGCCCATCTCTTGGGGGCAGTAACACTCGGCCAGTTGTATGTCGTGGCCTTGCTGACGGGCGCGGCCGGGGTGCTGTTCAACACCGCCTATCCGCCGTTCTTCGCCCACCTGGTGCCTCGCTCGTCCTACGTCGACGCGAACAGCAAGCTCAGTGCCAGCCGTTCCGCGTCGTACGTCGCCGGACCGGCGATCGGTGGTGCTCTGGTCCAGGCGTTGACCGCTCCCGTCGCCGTGGTCGTCGACGCCCTGACGTTCCTGGCGTCTGCGGCTCTGGTCGGTCGGGTTGCGATCGACGAACCGCCAGCAGCCCATGACCAAGCGGCATCCTCGCTGCTTCGGCGTGCCAGGGAGGGACTGGTGTTCGTCGTCCGTCACCCGGTGCTGCGGGCGAGCCTCGGGTGCGCGGCGACCGTCAACTTCTTCACCTTTGTCGCGGGCAGCGGGCTGATCGTGCTATTTGCCAGCCGAAACCTCGGACTGACCGCGGGAGTCATCGGCATGGCGTTCGGAATCGGCGCCACCGGCTCGCTCCTTGGCGCGGTGATCGCCCCGAAGATCTCGCGAAGACTCGGCGTGGGCCGCAGCATCGTCGTGGGCGCCGTGCTGTTCCCGGCACCGATCGCCATCGCCGCTGCTGCGGACGGCCCCCTCTGGGCTCGCGCCGGAGCCTTGGCCGTGGCCGAGTTCCTCTCCGGAGTCGGCGTCATGTTGTTCGACGTCAACCTCAACTCCCTTCAGGCGGACGTGATCCCCGATGGCATGCGTAGTCGGGTCGCCGGTGCGTACAGCACGATCAATTACGGCTTACGTCCTGTGGGCGCCGTATTCGGCGGCCTCCTCGCTACCCTCATCGGCCTCCGGGCGACCCTCCTCATCGGGGCCGTCGGCGGAGCGCTGTCCCTGCTCTGGTTGCTGCCCTCGCCGATACCACGCATCCACTCCCTGACTCCGGACCATCCGGTGGCTCCGGACAGCGACACGGACGCGCGACCGTTACCTTGCTGATCTCCGGGGAACCACCCGGGTCCGAGCGAAGACTTCCCGGACCCAACGGCCCGGCACATGCATGCCAGGTCGCGGGTCGGTTCAGTGCGGATAGTGTTCGGGCGCCCCGTGGCATCACCCTTGTGGATCGGATCCATGATCCGCTGCGAGGGCGGGGCCGAAATACTCGTTCAGATCATGGCCCGAAGATCGCTGTCTACTCGTTCCCGTGGGGCCAACCGAATCGTTCGAAGCCAGGCCTGTGCCCTCCAGGGCTGGAGCCAGCAGGAGCACCGCCGATTGGAGGATTGATCACACCTCCAGCACCGCATCGCATTGCGCACAGACCAGCTGGGCGTACTCCGCCGTGTACCACGAGGAACCGGGATCCGTGGGCCGGCCGGGAGATGGCTCCATGGCGAAGGTGTCCTTACCGCAGAGGGTGCGCGGCCCTGGAGTCGTGGTGGACCCAGGAGCGGCGGGCGCTGCGTGCACGCAGCGGACGGGCCGCCCCTCAACCAGTGACGCACCGGTGAAGGATCGCGCTGCACTTGGCTGATCGAGCTCGTACATCACGAAGATCTCGCTCATGTCCCGACGGTAAGCCGATACAGCGGATCATGCAGTGGGACGTAAGACATACCGGCTTGGACCACCCTCGCCACGACGCCCGCGACATCCTTCAACTTGTCCGTCAATACCCCGACGCCGCTGAGGGTTCCCGACTTGCCCAGGAGGACGCAGCCGCGAACGGCGGGAAAACGGCGGAACAGATGCAGCAGCGCGGTGTCCGCGTCGGGGCATACCCTGACCACATGATCACCGGTGGACACTTCATCATTTACAGCCGTGACGCGGAAGCGGACCGGGCTTTCTTCCGGGATGTGCTGGAGTATCCGCACGTCGATGCGGGAGGCGGCTGGCTGATCTTCAAGCTTCCGCCGACCGAGATCGCCGTGCATCCCACGGACGGTCCGGAGACACAGGAGCTCTACCTGATGTGCGACGACATCAGCGCAACGATGAAGAGCCTGGCCGCGAAGGGCGTGGAGTTCACGCAGGCAGTCACCGATGCGCGCTGGGGGCGGCTGACCAGGTTCCGCCTGCCGGGCGGCGGCGAGGTGGGCATGTACGAGCCCCGCCACGAGCGAGCTACCGAGTTGTGAAGCGCACATGCCGCACACCCCGCGCTCGCTGGAACTGACCGACGGGATGACTGTCAAACGCCCGCTCGCCGTCGCCCGCGACGCGGACTGCAGGGTCCGCCTACCGTCGGGTCTGGCGATGCGCCGGGCTCGGGCCTACCGTTCCGGTCCGGGTCACAGCTGCTCCGAACCGTACGGTGCCCGAAGGGACCGGGGCCATGGGCATCCACGCCGGGGTCAGAGGCTGGCTTCAGTGCAACGCACCGCAGTTGGCCCAGGTCGGAGAGAGCGTCCGTTCCGGCACCGATCGCACATACAGCGGAGCCTGGAGTTTCCCGGAACAGCAAGCAGGCTCTCCACGAACCGAGGTCGGAGCTGATGGGCTCCGGCCTCAGCCATTGGCGCCCGGCCAAGTGTCGGCGTACTCACAAGAGGGCCCAGCCGGGTGCGCATGAACGTGCCCACTCCGGTGCACAGCACAGCGCGGAACCCTTCGGGAGAAGCCCGCCCGGGCAGATGCCCGCCCTACAGGTGTTCCCGTGGACCGGTGTCTGCCGGGGAGTCGGGCGTGGCGCTCAGGGGCAGGAGCTGGGGGCGTTTTGCGGTGCGGCCGTCGCCGGAGGACTGGCCGCGCAGACGGCGTGCGAGCCAGGGGCCGAGGAACGCGGCCGCCCAGCGCAGTTCGGCTGTCGAGGCTTGCCAGCCGGCCGGGACCGCCTGGGGAGGCAGCGGGAGCGTCCAGGCGTCGTCGCTTCCGGGCAGATGAATGGCGTGGGCGACGGCTGCGGCGATCCGCTCGTGACCCAGGGGGCTCGCGTGGAGTCGGTCAGCGCTCCACAGCCGTGGGTCGGTGGTGACGGCGTGCCCGGCGGTTTCGGCGACCGTGACCCCGTGCCGGGCGGCCGCAACGCGGATGCGGGCGTTGAGGTCGAACACTCGGGACCTGACTGGCCGGGCAAGCGGCGCGATCTTCCCGACGTCGGGGAAGGTGAGGGTCACCACGTGGGCCCCGGTGGCTGTGAGCGCGGTGAACACTTCTTCCAGATGCCCGGCCACCTCCGCGGCGTTGAACCGGGGCCGGAGCAGGTCGTTGACCCCGGCGACGACGGTCGCCAGGTCGGGACGCAGGGCCAGGGCAGGCTCCAGCTGTTCGGTGCGGACCTGCCCGGCGACACGTCCTCGCACGGCCAGATTGGCGTATTCGAGGGAGGGGTTGACGGCCGCGAGGCGCTCGGCAAGCCGGTCGGCCCAGCCCCGTAGACCGATGATGTCGTCGCCGTCGCCGAGTCCTTCCGTCTGGCTGTCGCCCAGGGCCACGTAACGCAGGTATTCACCGCGGTTCATGACACGTCCGCCTTTCCCGCAGAACGGCTGAGATCCGCAGGCACCAGTCCCGGTTGCCCTGTTCAAAGGCCAGGCCGCGCAGGCAGGTCAGGTACGGCCCGATCCGCTCGCCTCGACGCAGGAACTCTTCCTCGTCCGCTTCGCCGCGCATCTGCCGCAGCAGCTTGCCGAAGAGCTCGATCCTGGCCTCGGCTGCGGACGCTCGCTCTTCGAGCTGCTCGATCACCCTCGCGGTACCGATGTGATCGGCGGCCTGGACCTTGACGAGCAGGTCGTCACGGATGAACGAGGGCTTAGATACGGATGCGGCAAACTTTTCCAGCTCGGCGAGACCGGCGTCGGTGACCCGGAACAGACGTTTGTTGGGCCGGGTTTCCTGGACCACCTGCCGACCGGCGACCAGCCCTTCCTTCTCCAGCTTGGTGAGCTCGGCGTACAGCTGCTGGGGCAGGGCGTGCCAGAAGTTCGCGACGCCGACGTCGAACGCCTTGGCCAGTTGGTATCCGCTGTATTCGCCGTCCAGCAGCGCTGCCAGCACTGCATGTCGCAAGGCCACCGAGGGAGCCCCTTCCCTTTCCTTGTCCGCCACTGCATCATACTCAAGAAAGTGACTAGTCAGATTCTTGAGTATCAGGAGGAGTCATGGAGACTGCTGAACGCTTCCGCACCGCCGTGGAGAAGCGTGAGCTCGCGGCGCTGGAAGACCTGTTCACCGAAGACATCCGCCTCTACAGCCCGGTGAAGTTCACCCCCTTCGAGGGCAAGCCCATGGTGCTGGGACTCTTCGGCGTTCTGCTGCGCACCTTCGAGGACTTCCGCTACGTCGGACACTTCGAGGGCGCGGCCGAGACCAGCACCGACGGTGAAGAGGCTCCGTCGGCGATCCTCCTCTTCCGGGCCACCGTGCACGGCAAGGAGATCCACGGCATCGACCTGCTTCAGTTCGACGAGACGGGCCGGATCAAGGAGTTCACCGTGATGGTCCGCCCGCAGTCCGCGGTGCACGCCCTGGGCGAGGCGGTGCTCGCCGGCCTGGTCGCGGACGGCCTCATTCCCCAGCCCGACGGTCGCTGAATGGGACGCATGGGGCAGGGGTCATGAGCGGGGGCGACGCGCACGGGGCCTACGCAGCGGCCTGCTGCCGATATCTGATCCCGCAACATTGCCCTCCGGGCCGCTCCGCCCGGGGGTGAGCGGTCCCGAGCCGCTTGAGCACGACGTCCGGAGAGGTGAGGTGGCCGCAGCTGCCTCCCGCCCTCACTCAAGCCGGTGGGCGACGGTCCGGTAGGCGGTCTGGCCCTGTAGTTAGCCGACGCCAGGAGGTAGATCGCCCTTTGGGGCTGAGAGCAGACGGGCGCATTCCAGTACTGAGTGACCAGCGGATGTGAGCAGATTCGAGGACCGCTCGGGACAGGTCTCGGATCTCTCAGACCCTGGCCGTCCAGCAGCCCAAGCGCCCTTTCGCGGGGCACGGGGGCCCGTTCCCGTCGGTGATCACGGGTGGATGGTCGATTCCGGCTTGCCGCAGTCGTCGGATTCGGTCCGGACAACTCGCCTTGTGGCCCGGACGCCGACCGCCTCGAGCGCACCGGATCCAGTCCGGTTCTCCTCCGACGCCGGGCGCGTCGAGGATGACGCAGTGGAGCCGGGCCTGCACCGCGTGCCCGGCTCCACTGGGCGAAACGGCGGTAGACGGCGGGTCGGCGTGCCTGAGGGAACATCTGCCGTATCCGGACGGCAACGCATTCCCCGCCAGGCCGTGACGGCGGACCCCCGCGACTATCCTTTCGCACCGGACCTGCCGGGCCCATTTCAGCGCTTGAAGGCGTCCTTCGCCTTCTCCTTCGCCTGACGAACGTCACCCTTGGCCTTCTCGGCGCGGCCCTTGGCCGTCAAACCCTCGTTGCCTACCGCGCGGCCGGCGGTCTCCTCAACCTTGCCCTTGGCCTGTTCCACCTTGGCCTTGGCCTTCTCGTCCTTGGCCACGACACTCACATCCCGCTTCTCAAACTCGATGGAGAACTTCCACGTCAACCGTAAATGGCTCCGTAGACGCAATCTACCGACCGGTCGGACCGAAACGGGATTATATGAAGTCCGGATGAGATTGAACGTCCTCAGGCATGGCCCTCAAGGGCCCCGTTCCGCTTCCTGTCCCGACCCTGAGGGCCCAATGGGCCACCCAGCAGGTAGTCACCGCCGACGAGCAGGCCGTCCACCGCCGGCCCGCCCCGAACACCCCGGCCCGCCTCACGATCGAGGCCGCCTGGCTTCGTCGTCCACACGACCGTCCCGTTCTGCCTGTAGGGGCCGCACGCACATGCCCATGAAGCGGGGCAGGGAGGACGGCGGCGGCCACAGAGGTGACGCTCGCGGAACTTCTGGGCCCGCGGGTTACCAGGGGCCGTGGTAGACCAGGCCCAGAGCCAGAGCGGCCGCCGCGGTGGAGAGGAACACGATCCCACCTACGATGTTGCGGGAGCCCACCCGCAGGTGGGCGATGATTGCGCCGATGAAGTACAGCACCAGGCCGGAGGCGGCAAGGGTCCCGAGGAGCGGCACGGCGAGCCCGGCCAGCAGCCCCACGGTGCCCGCCGCCAGCAGCATGCCCAGCACCGGTACCCACTTCCGGGGCACGCCCTTCATGTCCGCCTGGGTCTTGGGGTATTCGTGGCCTATCAGGTAGGTGACGGCGGCGGCACCGTTGAAGACCGCACCGAGGATGGTGACCGTGACGTAGGCTGCGAACACGATTTCTCCGTTTCTGTGGGGAATAGCATTACTGAGCACTCCGTCGTGGGGTGCCGTTCTCCTGGACGACGAGCCAGCGACTCGATTTGTGACATCGGTCGGCAGCCGGGCGTGCCAGTGGTCTCGAACGCCTGTTAGCCGTTGAGCAATACCGCGCGATGGCGCTGTCGGGGGCTGAGATGCTTCCTGTGCGCTGATGGCCGTCCCGGGTCGCCCCGGCACGACCCCAAGGCAGCCAACCGACCGTAAGCGCTACTCCTGGAGCTCGCATGGCGTTGTGATCAAGGGCCGGCCTGGACGAGGTCTTTGATTCAGATCATCGAGGCTCGCGTGCAGGTGCAGGCGCGGCACTTCCGGTCGGCGGCGAGGTGGATTGCCGGTCTGCCCACCCTTGGAGCGTCCAGGGAGGGCGGCATTCAGCCCTGGTCGATGAACTCTCACTCCACATACGACAGTTGCCCTCGCGTCATGCGAGACGATCTAAACGATCAGACCCCGCCACAAGGGCGAATCCGCAGGTTGACCACCCGCCCTGGATGATCAATTCCAAGGGGTACGTGCTCGTGCGTGAACGAGGTGATCGTTTTGTGGCGAACGGCCTCAGCGCGTGCAAAGCAGGACCGGGGCCGGGTCTTGCAGCAGCCCTTGGGCTGACCCTAGGGTCTGCAGGGTGACTGCCGGGTCGGCCATGGGCCACGTATCAGTGAGGCACCCGGCCTTGGCATGAGCACGAGGCGGGCCCGAGCCCCGCCTTCCCTTCGCGTCTTCCTTCCGGCGCCTGCAAACGGCGCTTCATCCCACGGAACCCAAGACCGGAGAGCCACCGCAGATGACGCACAACCAGCAGCACCACTACGAGCCGCCCATCACCACCGCCCAGCTCAATCACACTGCCGTCTATGCGACGGACCGACACCTGTCGGCCGAGTTCATCGCCGCGATCCTGGGCCTGGAAGTCGCCTCCCCCATCGGGCCTTTCCTGCCCGTCGACTTGGGCAACGGTGTGACACTCGACTTCTACGAGAAGCGCGACGAGCCGATCCAGCCACAGCACTACGCGTTCCTTGTGCCCGACGAACAGTTCGACGCCATGATCGCCCGCCTGGAGGCGGTTGGGGTCACCTACTACGCCGACCCCAACCACACCCAGCCCAGTGAGATCAACCGCCTCTTCGGCGGCCGCGGTGCGTACTTCGCTGACCCGGACCGCCACAATATGGAGATTATGACCAGGCCCTACTCCCGCCCATAATCGAATAGGTTCACTGGTCTTCGGTTCATACCGCGTTGGCGAGGGGGCGTCCGCCCCGGCGGATGCCCTTCTCGCTACATGATCAAATCAAGGGGTGCCCGCGGAGACGTGAACGAGGACGTCCATGATCGTTTTGTGACGAACAACCTGGACACCCTCGCGACAGCACCCTATGCGACGACTGACGATCTGCTGAGGGAGCGTCCGGACTTGGCGCCGTGGCGGTCGGCCGTGGGGATCGCGCCGCAGCTCACCGACGCCGAGCTGGTCACCCTTGCGATGATGCAGGCCACTGACCCCTTGGAATTGATCATCTAGCGGCGCTCCGTTTGCCGGGCGGGTCCTGGGTGTGTCCACACCAGTCGCGGCGAAGACGTCCTGTGCTGTGCTCGGACTATGTGAACTACCTCTGCCGCCGGGCCCTCGTCGCGCATGCCCGTTTTCACCGCTGCCCTTGCCTCGCTGTTCCCCGCGACGGCTGGTGTTCCCGACGGTGTCACGGGGGACGGATCTCGAACTCCTTCATGGAGACCTTCCTGACGCTGCACGTGCGCGGCAGCCGGGTCACAGACAAAGCCCTCGGTGGTCTCAACCACCAGATCGAGCACCACCTGTTCCCCGACAAGCCCCCCAGCTATGCGCCGCCCGCCGCGGACGCTGGATACGTTCCAGCCTTGCAGCTCATTACTGCGGCATCGTCTCCTGCCGACAAGGCAAGGCAGGAGACGGACCGTCACCATGCGGGCCACTTGGCCCGATGTCGCGCATGCCGGGATCATTCCTCCCGGTCTTCATCGGCGGCCTCGTCCTCCCATTCGTCTTCCTCCACGTCCTCTCCTTCATCCTCAGCATCGCCGTCTTCCACGTCTTCGTACTCGCCGTCATTCTCCGAGTCCTCGGCCTGTGCTGCCTCTTCCTCTTCCAGGGCTTCTTCGTGTGACATGACGACTTCGCCGTCTCGGATCTCGCCCCGCCAGCCTTCCGGCTCTTCCTCGGTGAGAGTGACGTACCGCTGGAAGTGCTTGAAGTCCAGCCGAACCCGGCGGCCCTGGGCCCGCCAAATATTTCCGGTCTTCTCGAAGAACCCGGACGGGTAGTACTCCAGGACCAGGACGATCCGCGTCAGCGTCGGTGCCAGTTCGTGGAAACTTACGGCACCGTTGGTCGTCCCCTTGGCGCCTTCGGAGGACCAGACGATTCGGTCGTCCGGAATCTGCTCCTGAACAGTCGACTTGAAGCTGCGGGAAGAGGGTCCGACCTTCACCTTCCAGTCGCTGGACATCTCGTCGCCCATCGAGACGCTGCGAACGCCCTTGGTGAAGCTGCTGAACTCCTCGTACTGGGTCCAGTAGTCGTAGGCCGTGCGAAGGGGCACGCCGACATCGAGGACTTCAATGATGTTCATGCTCTTGCTACTGCCGGACTTGCCCTTGCCGCCGCCGAACGCCTCCTTCACCTTGCCCACGACACTGTCCTTGAGGCCTTTGGCCTTCTCGGACAAGAACGCCTTCACGGGGGATTCGCCCCCGAGGACACGCGAGCCGACTTTGAGCAGTGACCCGCCATTGTCGGCCACATCGGTGAGTTGCCCCGTGACGTCCGTGAGCTTGTCGCCGGCTTTCTCCGCGAGCCGTCCCACCTGCGCTTCGACGAAGCCCGACAGTGCCTCACGCAGTCCGTCCGCCCCCGACCCCTGCGCCTCCTGCTGCTTCGTCTCCTTCCCAGCCATGACGGGTTACCTCCGGCGATCGGCGCGCTTGGATGTCCTCTTCTCGGGCCGCCCTGAGGACGCCGCCCTCTTTGCGGGAGCCTGCTTCTTGGGCGCAGACTTCTTCGCGGCCGGCTTCGTCGCGGAGGACTTCTTCTTCCGGGATGGCTCCTTCGACGCCGCCCCGGAAGAGCTCCGGGAAGACGGGGCCCTCTCTCGCCGTGACGCGGTGCCCCTCTCAGGCCGACCCGGCTTCCGGGAGCTTCTACGGCGCTGCGGGCGTTCGGGTTCAGGCTCCTCCTCCTCCTCCTCCTCCTCTTCCTCCTCTTCCGGTTCCTCCTCTTCGTACTCCTCCTCCGGCTCAGCCTCTTCCTTCTCGCCCAGGGCGGCGGTGCGGTCACGCAGCGTGTCTGCGAGCGTCCCCATGCCGCGAGTCGCAGCAGCTGTCACTGCCTTGCGACCGGCCTCGAGGAGCTCCCCTTTCAGCTGGTCCTGCAGTTCGGCCACCTGCGGGATCTCCCCCAGCCTGCGCATTCCCTCGGTAGCGAGCTGGCGCGGCTCAAGGCCGAACCGTTTGCCCGCCAGATAAGTCCCCACGCTCAGCGCGAGCTTGCCTTTCTTCGTGCGGCCCAACACGTATCCGCCGACAAGAGCCGCGGCGAGAGTCACCTTGGTCTGATCGTCCATGCGCACGTCACCTTCATCGTTCCCGCGGGCCCGCCCATGCCGCGCAAACTGCCGCTCTGTGGCTGCCAGTGGTCTCTGCTGACGGCGGCCACTGCCGATTTGGGGAGCGCAACGAAGGGGGGACCTACTGCTCACTTCGGGCGCGGCCGGCCCTCTACAGCCCGGCGATTCTGGCCACGACGGAAAGTCGCCTCGGCGCGAGAGCCATCACTCAATGCCGGTCCTGTACTCACCAGTCTCACCCGTATCGTGGCAGTCGCATCTTGGAATGTTCTGCCTCCTGATGCGGGTGCCGGCCGCTGTGTCATCGGCGGTTGCCGGTCGCCGGCGTCAGCGCCGACCACTGCAGTGGCCCCAGTGTGTGGCGGATACTTGATGTGCCGTGACGCGGGCGCGGAAGTTGTGTCCTTCTACTGCGAGGCGGGTTCTGTCGGTATGCCAGCAGGTCCGTGAGAAGGGCCCGAGAGCCTGCCCGGCGCAGGAAGGTTGTGCAGGTGACGTCGTCTGCCGGTGCCGGTTCACAGCCCGCCTCCCCGGCCCCGGAGGTGGGACTGGATGATGCCACGCTGGTGGTCCGCGCCCGTGACGGCGACATGCGCGCCTTCGAAGTGCTGGTGCGCCGCTATCAGGGGCCAACGTACCGCTTGGCAGTGCAAATGCTCGCGAGCCGTGGTGACGCCGAGGACGTGGTGCAAGAGGTGTTCCTGACCGCTTGGCGGCGGCTGGGGCAGTTGCGGGACGATGCAGCGTTCGTGGGCTGGCTCTACCGGACGACGAGCAACCGATGCCTGAACATCATCCGGGCACGCAGACCCGTCACGGAGGCTGACCTGGACAGTCGCGAATCCGCCGAGGCGGCCGGATCACCGGAGCGGGCGGCGCAGGTCAGCGAGCAGCTGATCGCGCTCGCTGCGGCTTTGAAGCGGCTGACGCCCGAGCAGCGGGCATGCTGGCTGTTGCGGGAGGTGCACGGTCGCTCCTACGAGGAGATAGCCGAGGTCATGGGCACGACCCGTACGGCGGTGCGTGGACGCATAGCGCGCGCTCGAGTGCAATTGGCGGAGGCGATGGCTCCATGGAAATGAGCGACGCTCAGGGCTATGTGCTGCCTTGCGGCCGCGATATGGAGACGGTGTGGGAGCGGCTCGATCCGGCCGACACCGGCCAGGGTGACACCCATGACCTCGCCTGCAAGCACTGCTCTGCGGCTCGGCAGAGCCTGGTGATCCTGCAGGAGGTGACCGGCAAGCTCGCCTCAGAAGAGGTCGGACCTCCGCTGGGCTTGACCGGACGGATCATGTCTGCGGTGCGCGCAGAGGTCCGCCGTCACCACATGCTCGCGCTGCCCGGCGCGGAGCCGGGCGGGGTGCAGATCAGCGAACAAGCGGTCGCTGCCGTGCTGCGATGCGCCGCCGATTCCGTCGACGGTGTGCGCGCACGGCACTGCCGGATTTCCGTCACGGAGAGGGAGGGCGCGGTGGATGTGGAGATGAGCCTTGCGGTGGCCTACCGCAGGTTTTCCGCCGACGCCGTCGACGAGGTGCGCGAGCAGGTCCGGGCAGCCGCTGCAGCACGGGTCGGACTAGCCCTGGTGCGTCTGGACCTGACCGTTGAAGACCTGTACGACGCATAAATCGGGCAGCACACTGTCAAGAGAGGCTGAAGCACATGGACTCGGTGTTCGTTACGTCAACGACCGTGCCGGACGATGAGACACAGGTTCCCCGTGCCCAGTGGGTGATCGCCGAGCCCGTGATCGCCGCGATTGCCGCCCGAGCCGCTGTCGGCGTCCCTGGTGTTGTGCGGCTCGAACCCGGCCTGACCGGACTCGCCTCCCAGGTGGCGCGTTCGGTACGCCAGAAGATCAACGGCCTGGCCCCGGCCCCGGCCGAGGGTGTCAGGATCACGGCTGACCACTCAGTCGTGCCATCGAGCCTGCGCGCGTCCATAGACATGGTCGCCTCCGGGCACGACCAGGCTGGGGCCGTGGGGCGGGCGGTTCAGCGCGAGGTGACGGTGGCTGTTGCCAATGCCACGGGTCTCGCTCCGCAGGCCGTCGTGGTGTCGATCATGGACATCGACTTGTATGGGACCGGTGCGTGGTGACTTCGAGATCAGAGCTGACACGCTCACTTCTGGCCGTCCTGGGCAGGATTCCCGGTCTGCGTCCGGCGACCGCCGCCACCACCCACGTCGGCTCACGCGTGCCGTGGAACCTCGACTCCTTGGCCGTCGGCATCGACGACGAACTCATCGAGATCCGTGTCGTCGCCCTCGCCCTACCCCTTCCTCCGATCCTGCGCGAAGCCGAGGCCGCCCTGCAGGCGGCGCTTATGGAGACCCGGTGGAAGGACGCCAGGCTGCGCCTGGTCGTCACCGACATCGATGCCGCCGCCCTTGCCCCTCGCGATCACGCGAGTGACGCGGGTGACGCGGGTGACGCGGGTGCCTGAGCGGCCATGACGTTCTCCCCTGACACGGGTCGTTCAGGTGTGACGAGCGCGAAGCCGCCTCGTCCAGAGCCAGGTAACCGAGGAGAGCACCATGACGAACCCGGCCTCCACGAATATTGCCGAGCACTCTACTTTTGCCGCTGGTGACGCGGACAAGAGCGCCACCAGCACACCGGAAGCTTCCCCTCCACAAGCCTCCGGTCAGGGCTCCACCACCATCGCCGAGGTCGTCGTCCAGAAGATTGCCGGTCTCGCTGCCCGCGAGGTGCCAGGCGTACATGAGCTGGGTGGCGGAGCAGCACGGGCGTTCGGCGCAGTAAAGGGGCGGATCCCCGGAGCCTCCGCCAGTGCCGGACAGGGCGTCTCCGTCGAGGTCGGGCAGACGCAGGCAGCGGTGGACCTGCAGTTGCTGGTCGAGTACGGAGTGTCCATACCTGAGCTGGCCAAGGATGTCCGCAACAACGTCATCGACTCCGTCGAGCAGATGACCGGCCTGGAAGTCGTCGAGGTCAACATCAATGTCAGTGACGTGCACATCCCTGCCGACGACAGTGACGGCGACACCCAGGGCACCGGCGACCGCGTCCAGTAGTCGCTCCCAGGCCCCGGCACCCAAGTGACGCCGTGCATCTGAGGCAGTGCATCACCACAGTGCGAACGGGGGTCTCACGACGGGATCCATGCAGAGAAAGGGTTCGCCTGCGCGACCTCGCACACCCCGGCTCAATGCCGCATGGCCACCGTCAGGGCAACGTACGGCATCAAGGAGAATTGACATGACGTCCACTCAGATAGGCCTCCTGACAGGGCTCGTCCTTGGCCTCGCCGGCGCGTTCGGCGGGTTCGAAGCCTTCCTCATCGTCCTTGTTCTCGGGACGGTTGGGCTGCTGGTAGGGCGATACCTCGACGGCAAGCTCGACCTCGCCCAACTCACCGGCCGTGACAGGGACGACTTCCATGGACACCGCGATCACCACATCAGCTGAAGGAGAGTCCGGCGCGGCGCAGCGAGGCAGCACGACGGTCTCCGACCGCACCGTGGAACGCATCGCCGCCCGGGTGTTGACCGAGGTGGCGAACATCGGCGGAGCAGCCGGTCGGCTGCTCGGCATAGCGGTCCCAGGAAAACACGCCGAAGACTCGGCCCGGGTTGCCGCGAAGGTCACTGGCGACTCAGTTGCGGCGCTCGATGTCCGCCTGTCCGTCGCCTATCCACAATCCGTCGCTCACACTACCGAAGACGCCCGCGCACGCTTGGTACGCCGTGTCGCGGACCTCACCGGTCTGACCGTGACCCGTGTCGACATCACCGTCACTGCACTGCGCGCTCCCGACTCACCGACCAGGAGAGTCCGATGAAATGCCGGCCCCGCCGCACCATCCCGGCCACTCTCACCGCGCTGGTCCTGCTGGCAGCCTGCGTGCTGATCGCCATCGTCGCCATTCAACTGATCGCCGGTCAGAGCCCGTTCATCAGCTACCGCTCCGTCACTGGCACCCTGCACAGCACCCACTGGAGCGACGCCACCATCCTCATTGCCGGCGTCGCATTCGCCCTGCTCGGGCTGCTCGTCCTGCTCGCGGCACTCCTGCCGGGGAAACCGACCGTTCTGCCGCTGACCGGTGACCTGGACGCCGGCATCACCAGGCGTAGCCTGCGCCACGCCTTGCAGAACACGGCCTCGAGTGTCGACGGGGTCAGCAGAGCGAAGCTGAAACTGGGCCGTCGAACGATCGTCGCCCGCATCCGCACCGACCGGACCAACACCGCGGGGCTCACCGATGCCGTGCGCGCCGCCCTGGATCGGCGCCTCGACCAGATCACCCCGCTCATCCGTCCGGCCGTGAAGATCCAGCTCCGTGCCACCAGGAACGCACCATGACCAGCCTCAACCGCCCAGCCCGCCTCAACCGCACCCTTCTAGCCGTGTTCGGCGTCCTCCTGCTCGCCGCAAGCTCCTTCGCCGTGGCGGCTCACTTCGGCCACCTCACCTTCCTGGATTCGGACGCCACACTCGCTGCCACCACCGCCGAGCCGCCCACCTGGGCACTCTGCATCGTCGCCGTCACCGCCATCGTTCTCGGGCTGCTCATCCTGCGCTGGATCGCCGCGCAACTCACCCGGCGCCCCAAAACCCACACTTGGCACCTCGAGCAGAACCCCGAGCAGGGCATCACCGAACTGGCTGCGAACACTGCTACCGCCCCCTTCCTCAGGGAAGTCACCGCTTACCCCGGCGTCCACCACGCCCGCGCCACGCTCGCCGGAACCCGCCAAAACCCCACCCTGGCAATGGTGATCAGCACCGAGCAAAGCGGCGATCTCACCACCATCAACCATCACCTCGACGCCCACGGGCTGCCCCGGCTCCGTCAAGCGCTCGACCTCGGCGCCCTCCCCTGCACCGTCGAGTACCGCTTCACCACCCACACCGGCACCCGCGCACACTAAGGGCTGTGGCGTACAGGCCGTAGATGTCTGCGAGGCTTGGGCTCCCCGGGCGGCGGGCCGCCCCACGCACTGCCGCTGGGTCCTTCTCACCGCCTCTTCACGTTCTCAAGACGAGTGTCGGACCCACTGTCGCAGCCACGAGTCGAGAGCCGCATAGTCGCTATCAGCCAGACCATGGCAGGGATCGACACGATGAAGCAGGGCGTGTCCCTGATGGTGGGCAGCAACCCAGGCCCGATCGGTGTCGGTGACCTCGTCGTCGACCCAGGCGAACGGGCGCCCCGCAGCCCATTCGACAAGTGCACGGGTTTTCCAGTGCAGTCCGTTCCGCTCATCCTGGTCATCGATGTCGGACGGCTCCGGCCAGACCACCACTGCCAACTGCGGCAGACCGATGCGGGGGGCGATGTACTCGTTCGCGTCAGCCATCCATGTCGTCGCCCAGACCACCTCGCACGGGAGCGCCGCCAGCCGGGGGCCGTGCTCCGGATTGATCCTGGTCAGGAGCGGATTCGCGTCGGCACCAAGCGGTTCGGGACCCGTCGCATATATCGGATACTGCTGGGACGCCGCGGCGAATGGGATGAGTGGTCCATCGACATCGAGAAACAGCAGCGAAGCCTGCACAAACCCAGTCACGAGAGCACGATAGCGACAGACCGCACCGAGGACCGCCTCGATGTGCAGGGCCCGGCAATCGACCGTCGCCCCACTCGCCGCTTCGCCGTCATCCTCGGGTGCGCCGGACGCACTCCGAAACGGTGGCGCGGAGGCTACCGGTCCGCTGCATCAGGTCTCTCTGGACACGCGCTCCGTTTCCCGCACCGAGCAATGAGCTCAGCCCGTCCTCGGCCGCCTTCAGGTCGCCGCTCTCCTCCAAGGCGCCGCGCACATGCGCCAGCAGGGCACGAGCCACGGTTTCAGCGGGTTCGGGACGCATGGTGAGAGGGTGGAGCAGCCGGTCATCCAGCCCGGAACGGCTTGCTCGCCAGGCAGCCATGCGCAGGAGAGTTGTACGGAATTCGGCAGCCGGCTTACCGGCTCGCCATTCACACGCCGCTGTCTCGACCAGACCACGAATCAGGGTGGCCAGCAGCACCGTGACCAGCGGATCGAGGCACACGTCCGCAACTCTGACTTCGACGGTGGGGTAGCGGTGGGAGAGGCGCGCATCAAAGTAGATCATTCCCCTGTCCCGCAGCACTTCGGTGTCGAGCAGCGCCTGTATCTGCTCGTGATACCGCTCGACGGAGCCGAATACATCTACCGGGCCTGCCGACGGCCAGCGGCCCCAGACCCTGCTCCGATAGCTGTTGTAGCCGCTGTCCTGGCCTTGCCAGAAGGGCGAGTTCGCGCTCAGGGCCAACAACACCGACAACCAGGGCCGCACGCGGTCCAGCACGGCGACGCCCTCCTCGTCCGACTCCACCGACACGTGGACATGGCATCCACATGTCAGCTGTTCCTGCGCGGTCAGTCCGAAATGCTGCTCCAACCACTGGTATCGCTCACCGGTTCCGACAGTCGGGCTGACAGGGAGCGGGGACGTGGCCAGCGCAACCACGGCGGCCCCCACTTTGGCCGCGTGACCGGCAGCCTCCACACGTCGGCGGATTATCTCTTCCGCCAACTCATCCATGTCGGTCTGAGGCCGGGTGGCGAATTCGAGTTGCTGACGGTGCAGCTCGGACTCGAAGGCACACTCTCCTTCGGCATGGCGGTCCGCCATGGCCAGAACCGCTGTCGACAGGGCCTGTGGTTCACCGCTCTCCGCGTCGACCAGTAGAAGTTCCTCCTCAACACCCACGCTCCGCACAGCCGTGCCCTCTCTCCTCGGCTGACTGACCGATCCCCCACACACAGCGTTAGTCGTCGCGCTCGCTCAACTCGTGGCTCGCCACAGGATCTGCCTTTCGTCGAGCATCCGCATGCGGCTCGTCGAGCCTTCGACCGTCGCCGGAGGACGGATCGGTGACGCGCCGGCCCGTGCGTCACCGGTGGCTGGTGTCGCACCAGGGATGGATGTGGCTGCGGCAGCACGTACAGATGGGGACGGTGAAGTGGTCCGAGACCCTCTTTGTCTTCGGCCTGAGAAGGCGTCGTCTCGCTCATGGGCGTCCCCCTCGGCATCGGCTCGTAGCCCGGGTGGAGACACCCACCACGGTTACGCCGTCCTGACGGACCACGCCAGTCATCTCAGGATGCCTGCGATTGCGCCTGACGGCAGGTTCACGGGCCAGGCCTCAAGCAGGGAGTCATCCTGAGGACGGGCCCCCGGCAACTGATAACGGGCGGCCACCAGCGCACTGTCGACGTCCCCCGTGCCCGTGGCGACACACAGCGTGTATGCCACATCGTCCAACCGCTGCCGGGCGTCACGAGCGCCGCTCTCGGCCTCCAGCACCATCAGGGTCTCGTACTGCTCGATCAGATTCCGCAGTACGGCCGGGTGCGCCATCAGCATGGACGGTCCTTCCGCTCGACAACTCTGGACGGGCCCTTGGCCTGACCGGCCGACTACCCCCGGCTGCGGCGGCCACACTTCCGACTGCGCGACCGCGGCAACAGTGGTGCCCATCCACCGGCGCTTCTGCCAGAGCAGGTCGAGGTCCACGTCGGCCCCCGCGTGGTGGCCGTCGAGCGGGAACCGGTCGGTCTCGGCCAGCCGGACCCCGTTCTCGTAGATCATGGTCGGCTGTCCCAGGAGAGGTCAGTGGTCGGTGGTCGGCTCGCTCGGCCTGGCAGACGCGTCTCCGGTCTGCTCATGCGGGGCGTCGGCCGATCAGTGAGCCCTCTCCGGCCCCGGCCTCCCTCGCTCCATCGAGTGTGCGGACTTCCGCTGGCAAACCTGCCGGACTTTCTCGCACAGCCACCCAGTCACACAAACATTCGAATCTTCGAGTCGATTCTCGCGCGCACACTCGGAGCTATGCGCCATCGACCCGATATGCCCACTTTCACATTGAATGGGAGAATTTTTTGCAAGGGAGCGTCGAAGCGTTTTCGCGTTCACAGACCGAATCCCACCCCCACAGGCAGGCAGGCCTACTCATGCCCAAACATCAGAAGCCATCCCCGCCGCCGCACGGCGAAGGTCCGAGCCGACACAAAGGAACCCAGCAGCATGGCTGGGCGTCGGACGTGGACGAGACTCGCCAGCAGGACAATCCGAGCGCGCATCGCTCCTTCCACCCCGAGGAGCACGCACCCGGCCCGGGACCCGGCAGGAAGGTCTCCAAAGAGGAAAGCCAGGACGTCGCAGGGGACACCGCGAAAAGCACCGGCCGCAGGGGCGAAGAGCGCGCCAAGGGTTCTGAAGAAGGCATGCACGACACGGGTCGCAGAGGCCGTTCACAGCGCCCCAGCGGCACCAAGGATGCCTCGGCAACCACCGGGGTGGACCCTCAGGATCCTCCGGGCAAGAAGTCCAGGCAGGGCTAGGCCCACTCGATCGGATCATGCCGGGCTCGCGGGTCGGAATCGGCGCTGTGCGCCGGCTGATGGCGGCCGAGCAATCGAAGAACCTCGACAGCGGAGCCGCATACGTGGGAGGCGATCATGGCCGTACGGCACCAACTCATCTTCCGTAAGCCAGGTGTGGTGTGGTCCCTCCTCGAGGACGAAACCCGTTACGGCGACTGGGTTGTCGGCACGCACGAAACCGGCCCGGGGAAAGGCCGATGGCCCGAGGTCGGATCTTCGATCAAGTACACGGTGCGTCTGGGCCCCAAGGAGTTCCAGGGCCACACCACCGTCCGTCGCATCGATCGGCCCGGTGCGCTCGAACTCGAGGCAGACAACGGTCCGCTCGGCACCGCACGAATCGCCTTCGACATCCGGCCCTGGGGCGACAACACCCTCGTGATTGTCGACGAACATCCGTTGCGCGGGCCGGGAGGGCAGTTCCACAACGCCGCCCTCGACGCCCTCCTGCAGATCCGGCACCGCACCATGCTCGGGCGACTCGCCAGGGTCGTCGAGGACATGCCGCCCGACGCCGACCACCCGTGACACACACCCGATCGGCCGCAAGAGCGGTACGGAACAGCCGTCCGTCCGGGACGGCTGTTCCGTACCGGTTGAAGCGCCTGCGTGCAGTCCACTCTCGGGCTGTTCGGGTCCTTGGCCGCGTGTCGGCGGAGGACCGGTGAATCCGCCTCTGGAGGGCTCAGCACCCGAACCGGGGCGAGGTGACGGTGAACAGTCCACCGTCCGGGTCACGCAACGTGATCCAGCGGTCGGTCTCGGATTGCTCCACGGGAGAGACGCTGCTGCCTCCGAGGCCGGTGGCCGTCTGAACGGCAGCCTCGATGTCGGACACCCGGAAATGGACGTGCCAGCGCGGCCGGACCTGCGGATCGGGAGCGGCCTCCACGGCTCCGCCACTGAGCCGCGCCACCGTGTCCTGGCCTTGGCGAAGTACGACATGATCGTTTTCGTACGCGACTTGGCAGCAGCCCGGCCGCTCGCCGCCCCAGTCGAGGACTTCGCCGTAGAAGATGGCGGCATCGAAGGCATCTCTGGTACGCAGTTCGAGCCAAGCCGGGGCCCCTTTGCGACCCACCCCCCAGTCCGGGATGACCTCTCCCTCCCAGATCCCGAAGACTGCACCGTCACGGTCCGCGGCCAGTGCCGCCCGGCCGGTACCGAAGGAGAGGGGGCCGACGGCCAGTGTGGCGCAGCGTTCGCGGATCCGTGCTGTGGTCACGTCGGCATCGTCAACGGCGAAGTACGGCGTCCACGCCACGGCCACAGCGAGATCCCGTGCGAGCGCGCCGATGCCGGCGACCGGAATCCCCTCGTGAAGACCGACGGAGAAGGCGTCCCCGAGCCGAGCGCGGCGGAACGTCCAGTCGAGGACAGAACCGTAGAACTGCTGCGCCGCTTCGAGATCACGGGTCATGAGGCTGACCCAGCACGGAGCGCCGAACATCGCGTGGCTTGAAGTTGACATGCCTGCCATCTCCTCCGCCGTCACGTACAACCGGCATGTCCCACAGTAACGCCGGGGAGGTCGAGGCACTGGGGCTCAGCACCGTACCGGCTGCGACACAACAGGTGTCGCAGCCGGCCCCGCTTCTCGCGGGCTGCCCGGCTCACCGGCGATACCAGCGGCCGCCCGCAGACCAACGGCAAGCTCGAGGACTTCAACCGCACGCTGCTCAATGAATGGGCCTACCTCCGGCCCTGCACCAGCAACGCCGAACGCACCGCCGCGCTGGCAGACTTTCTCCACACCTGCAATCGTCACCGCTGCCACACCGCACTCGAACCCAAGCCACCGATCAGCCGGGTCGACATCCCCGCGGGTCGATACAGCCGGCCATTGACGCAGGTGTTGCCCGCCCCGGGCGACTCCTCGCCGGGCCTGCGAGGTCCGTCCAGCTCAAGCGCCACCGAGTGGACCGCACGTCCGGCAGGATCAGTGCCGAAACCGTCCACGCGATCACCGGTCTCACCGCCGGGCAAGCCACACCCGCCCAGCTGACGAACCTGATCGATCCGGTTCTCCTGTCCGTTCAACGGGCGGACCGCACCGCCCGGAGAAGGGCAGGTGCCGGGCTTGGTGCTGCGCCGCAGCCGTGCGCCCGGACGTGCGACAGCCTCCCTGCCCGCGGTCCCGGCCCTACCGCCAGTCCCCCAGCGCGCTGCGCTGGTGTGCGTGTTGAAGAGCTCCGGGGGTACGCGTGTGGAACGGTGAGCTGTCTTCAGCTCACGCCGCACAAGCGGAGGGACTCCCCCAATGGGACACGGCGGAAATGTGATCGCGGAACTCACCACCGACCACCGCGAGGTCGACGAACTGTTCGAGAAGATCGAGGCGCAGCCGGTCGGCGACAAGCGGCGCCGGAAGCTGGCCGATGAACTGACCATTGAACTGGTACGCCATTCCGTCGCCGAGGAGATGCACCTGTACCCGGCGGTGCGCAAGCACGTTGAGGGCGGGGACTGGATCGCGGACAAGGAACTCTCCGAACACGCAGAGGCGGAACAGCATCTCAAAGACCTGGAGGGCCTGGCTGCGGACGACCCGCGGTTCGACCACTTGGTGGCGAAGCTGAAGCTCGAGGTGAGCGAGCACATCCGCGATGAGGAGGAACGGCTGTTCCCTCTACTCGCCGCGGCCTGCACCCCCGAAGGTTTGAACGAACTGGGCGACAAGGTCCGTACAGCGAAGAGGACGGCCCCCACCCGCCCGCACCCCTCCGCCCCGGACACCCCGCCCGGCAACAAGCTGCTGGGCCCCGGCGTCGGCCTGGTGGACCGGGCACGCGACCTGCTGACCGGGCGCGGCAAGAGCTGAACACCCTCAACAGACCGTGATGAACCGGTTCTGCTCGCGGCGCGGAAGATGACCGCGATGAACGTGGGCGCGCTGCGCCACGACAGGCGCCGAAGGGAAAAGTGCATGAGGATCCAGAGGCATGAGGACGGTCACCCTCGGGATCGCGCTGCTCTCGTCCGTGGCTCTGGCCGCCCCGGGCGCGCTTCGGGCAGCGGGCAGGGGAGCTGCCCGGGAGACGAGCCACAGGGCGGGGCTGCGGTACTCGGCTGGTCGTGTCTCGTGCTTCATCCGGCGGTCCTGGCGTACGCCGTACCACGTCTGAAGCACCTGTCCAGGAGAGCCGTCGTCGTCGGTGATGCAGCAGGTCCCGCCTTACTGATCACGGCCTCCGGCCTGGTGCTCGCCTCCACAGCGCGGGAACGCGCCCCCCGTCCCCGCGAAGGGGTGCCGTGCCCGGGTGACTCCATCGCGCGACAGCAGGACAGCAAATAGGCTGTTTTGTGCCGAGGGCCGGTTTGCAAGAGACCTCGCCCGGCCAGTTACCACCTGATTCGAAGCCGCCACGTGGACCGAACTCGGGTGGGTTTGCTTCTGGAGGTTTCTGTCATGTCCGATTGGCGATCGCGTGCGGCCCGAGCGGGTAAGTGGCCACTGAGCCCGGGCGGGCACGGACCGGACCCGGCCCCCGAGCATTCGATGGATCCACGGGCCGAGCAAGAAGAGCCCCCCGCGTCTCTGGCCCGCAGCGTGGTGGACGCGGCGATCTACCGTGACGGGCGACGGATCGCGACGCCCTCGACGCTGGAGGAGATCTACCAGCGGCTTCCGGGGGAACCCGGCACCATGGCGTGGATCGGGCTGTATCGACCGTCCCCCGCGCAGCTGTGGGAGGCGGCGGAGCAGTTCGGGCTGCACGAGCTGGCCGTCGAGGACGCCATCGTGGCCCACCAGCGGCCGAAACTTGAGCGCTACGGGGACACGCTTTTCGTCGTGCTGCGCTCGGCCCGGTACATGGACGAGGCCGAGGAGGTGGATTTCGGGGAACTCCATCTGTTCGTCGGCCCCGGATTCGTCCTGACCGTACGGCACAGCCAGGCACCCGACCTGGCCATTGTCCGCAAGCGACTGGAGGCCGATCCCGAGCTGCTGGCGCTGGGCCCGGAGGCGGTTCTGTACGCGATCCTGGATGCGGTGGTCGACGGCTACGCGCCCGTTGTGGCCGGACTCCAGCACGACATCGACGAGATCGAGACCGAGGTGTTCGGCGGCGACCCGAAGGTCTCCCGCCGTATCTACGAGCTCTCCCGCGAAGTCGTCGAGTTCCAGCGCGCCACCCGGCCGCTCCTGACCATCATGCGCGGGCTCGAGGCCGGCTTCGAGAAGTACGGCACGGACGAGGAGCTCCAGCGTTACCTGCGTGACGTCGCCGACCACGACACCACCGTGGTGGAGCGCGTGGACAGCTTCCGCGAGATGCTCGGCGACATCCTCACCGTCAACGCCACTCTGGTCAATCAGGCCCAGAACGAAGAGATGAAGCAGCTGGCCGAGGCCGGCCACGCACAGAACGACGAGATCAAGAAGGTCTCCGCCTGGGCGGCCATTCTCTTCGCGCCCACCCTCATCGGCACCGTCTACGGCATGAACTTCGACCACATGCCCGAGCTGCACTGGGTCCTCGGTTACCCCTTCGCCATCGCCCTGATGGCCGTGGTCTGCGTCGGCCTGTACGTGGTTTTCAAACGCCGCGACTGGCTCTAGCAGACCCGTGGGCACCCGCCGGATCAGCGTAGGGGCGTGGGGTGGGACGAGTTGCCGCCGCACCTGCAGAACACAGACTTCGGCATAGTCCGCTGCTCCCCTCTCATTTGCCACAGTTCCCCGTGAGTCCCCGCCCGACATGGCATGGTTGTGGCACGAACCGATCCTCTCGATGCGAGACATCGGCAGGGCTGTCGCCGAAGTCCGCTGTGGTGGTGGTTCGTGGCCCTCGGGCCGTCGGCAACCGTCTGCGATCGGGATGGTTCTGTGCTTGGCTGCCATTCGCCAGGGCAGGTGTGCAACGCTGTCGAAGTGACTGATCCTCATTTCCTCTGGTTGGCGACGCTGCCGCAGGCGGTACCCGCCTCAGAGGCCCGAGTGCACTGGAACCTCAAGGATGAGCCCACACCCATTCTCGATCTCGCGCTGCGGCAGGCCCCGGTGTTCTACCTCGGCTCGTGGACCGAGCAGCATGAGTCCGATAAACCTCAAACGGCGAGGTGCCCTGCGGGTGTCGGACTGGCTCTTCTTCAAAGGCACTATCGACGAATACCACGTACCCGCACTCGATGATCGACTCATGGCAGAGCTTGTCAGCCTCTTCGAGCCTCGCACCGGCGACCTGCCTGCTGAGGCGGCGGCTCCGGATGAGCTGAGGGCTTTCCTTGTCGATCACCCTTGGGAGGGCGTGTTGTGTCAGGAAGAACCTCCGACGAACCAAAGGCTCAGAAGCCGAAGAAGTGACATGCCGGGTATCCGACCTGCGGTCACATCATCGATTGACGCCGTGACCTGCTGCTGAGCTGTCGGCAGTTGTCAGCGTTGGTCACCGTTGAGCGCCCTTCCACGGCCCCGAGACGGCCCCGGGAGGGCGCTCCGTGGTGTGATGACATCCGCTTCAGGAGTTCGATCCGAGCCCGCTCCGGCTGCAACCGCTAGCTGACACGATGGCCGGACAAGAACGCTGGGGTGCGTCTCCGTCCGGCGTGGTTGATGTCCACGGTGGATGTCAGAGACGATCGACCTCTCCCTGGCGGGGAGCAAGAAAGATTTGAAGGTGCATCTGCCCAGTGAACGACCACGACATCTTCCGTGAGTTGATCGAGGAAGGCCTGGACGACTGGGTTCCGGTTGACCAGCTCCTCGGTCTGGCCAAGGACATTGCAGAGGACCGGGGCGCCGAGTTCCGCGGCGTCGCGGTCGAGTTGCTGACGCTGCTGCTGAGCAGCGGGCTCATGGACGTCGGCGACCTGGGCGAGAGTGGGTTCGAGCCCTGGCCGGAGAGCGGCGACGAACTCCTGGCCAAGGCGGTTGCGGTGCTCGACGGCTTCGACTGGTTCCCTCAGCTCGGTGCGTACTGGCTAGCGAACACGCCGAAGGGCGACGCCGTGGCCTCGGGCTAGGTGGGCGAGAATCACCGCATTAGGCGCTGTTTCTCGGATCTCCGGACGTGAGTGGGGTGTTGGGGCCAGGCTGGCTGTATGGGCCGTGGGGATCTGACGAATGCGGAGTGGGATCGGCTGG
>NZ_JBITCU010000033.1:0-66199 GCF_044453545.1 Streptomyces sp. NPDC051664
CAGCGTCAGATCATCGGCGAAATGCCGGTCACCGGTGGCGTCGGGCACGTACTTCACACAGACAACGATCCTCAAGCTCACGCCGGCTCTCCTACCTGGGTGTGGTTCCTGAGTGGACCATATGGCACTCAGTACCCTCTGTAAAGGTACGTAGTGTCAAACGGCCGTCGTTGGTGTTAGGTTCCCGGCATGACCGAGGCACGCAGACCAGTGAAGAAGCCACCCATGCGGGAGGTGCTCGCAGAGGCGGCGTTCCAGCTCTTTCTGGAACGGGGCTTCGAGCGGACGACGGTGGACGACATCGTGGCGCGGGCCGAGGTCGGGCGGCGTTCGTTCTTCCGCTACTTCCCCTCCAAGGAGGACGTGGTCTTCCCCGACCACGAGCGCTGTCTCGCCGATATGACCGCGCTTCTGGAGGCGGCCGACGGCGGCGATCCGGTGGGCACGGTGTGCGACGCGGCCCGGCTCGTGCTGCGGATGTACGCCGCGAATCCGGAGTTCTCCGTCCAGCGCTACCACCTCACGCGCGAGGTTCCCGGCCTGCGGACCTACGAGTTGTCCGTGGTCCGCCGGTACGAACGCACGCTGGCCGAATATCTCCGCGGCCGCTACGCAGGCACCCCGGACGGCCCGCTGCACGCCGAGGTGGTAGCCGCGGCCGTGGTCGCCGCGCACAACAACGGCCTGCGGTCGTGGCTGCGTTCGGGCGGCAAGGGGGACGCGGAGGCCGCGGTGGACCACGCACTAGGGGTCGTGCAGCAGGTCTGGGGCGCCGCAGAAGGCGTCGTCACGCCGGCCGCGGGCGACGACGTCGTCGTGGTGGTCGCCGCCAAGGGCACGCCCATGTGGCGCGTGGTGCAGAAGGTCGAGTCGGCCCTCGCCGGGGACTGACCTCGACTTAGGTACTCAGTACCTTTACGTTCCGGCACTCAGTGCCATATGGTGCGTCTGCGTCGAAGCACGGCGCCGACGCACCCGAGCCGAGTCCAAGGGGTCGAGACGTGTCCCATTCCGTTTCAGCAAGTAATGCCGCGCCGACGGCGCCGGGTGAAGCCGGACTGATCTACCAGCTCTGCCGCTGGTGCGGTACGGCGTCGTTCCGGCGGCTGTTGTGTCCGGTGTGCGCGTCGAGCGATCTGGACTCCGTACGCAGCGACGGCCTTGGTGTCGTGGTGCGGTCCAGCGTGGTGCACCGCTACACCGAGGCTGCTCGCAACGAGTCCTTGGTCCGGCTGCCCGAAGGCTTCGTGTTCCGATGCCAGGTCGTGGGTGCCGCACCGCATCTGGTGTACGTGGGCGCGCGGGTGCGACCCGTCACCGGCGCCGACCCGGATTCCGGGGAGCCCCTCCTCGAACTCTGCGACCCGGTCGGGCGCGCCGACTGGCAGTGAACCGGTCCCCGGGCAGCCGGTGGACCCGGACATCACCGGCAGCCGCGAGCTGCCTCCAGAGAGGACATCCAGGCATGCGTGAATTCAGCAGGATCGGCGTCGTGGGCTGCGGCCTGATGGGGTCGGGCATCGCAGAGATCTGTGCCAGGGCCGGCCTGGACGTCAAGGTTGCCGAGCGTGGTGAGGAAGCCCGGGCAGCGGGCCGGTCCCGGATCGTCGCGTCGCTCGACCGGGGGCTGCGCAGCGGAAAGTTGAGCGAGACGGAGCGTCAAGCCGCGCTCGACAGACTCGCGTTCACCGTCGGCCTCGACGAGCTCGCCGACCGTGACCTGGTCATCGAGGCGGTCGCGGAGCTGCCGGACGTGAAGACAACCGTCTTCAAGGAGCTCGACCGGGTGCTGGCGGGCGGCGACGCGGTCATCGCCTCCAACACCTCGTCGATCCCGATCATCGATCTCGCCGCCGTCACCGGGCGCCCCCAGCGGGTCGTCGGCGTGCACTTCTTCAACCCCGTTGCCGTGCAGCGGCTCGTCGAGATCATCCCGACCCAGCTCACATCGGACGCGGTGACCGAGCAGGTGACCGCTTTCGCCGCGAACACCCTCGGCAAGACAGTCGTACGGGCCAGGGACCGGGCGGGCTTCGTCGTCAACGCCCTCCTCATTCCCTACCTCGTCTCCGCCGTCCGGATGCTCGAGTCGGGTGTCGCTTCCGCCGAGGACATCGACAACGGCATGGTGCTCGGCTGCGCCCACCCCATGGGACCGCTGCGCCTCCTCGACCTCATCGGCCTGGACACCGCGCAGTCCATCGCCGAGTCGATGTACGAGGAGTACAAGGAGCCGCTGTACGCGCCGCCGCCACTGCTGCGGCGCATGGTGGCCGCGGGAGCCCTCGGCCGCAAGTCCGGGCGCGGCTTCTACGCGTACGGCGACTGACCTCCGAACACTTCCGTAAGTCAAGGCGGTAACTCTGCTCCGTGCTCCCTCGGGCCGAGGGGGGCCTCGACGCCGACGCCATTGCCGCGCTGGTGCCTCAGGGCCGACGCGTCCGACAAGGATCTCCACGTACTGCGAAGCCCCCCGGTCCTCAGGGAATCGGGGGGCTCCGCAGTGGCGTTCGTCGGTGTCCCAGCGGGCGCAGCACGGCCTCCCGCACCATGCTGAACACGACGTGGCGCATGGTGCAGGCGCCGGAGGCCCGGTGGTGCGGGCCTCCGGCGGGTCGTGTGGAGCCCGGCGCTCAGACGATGTCGATGACGGTGCGCAGCGCCTCACCCGTGTGCATCTGTCGGATCGCCTCGTTGATCTCCGTCAGCGGCACGTGGTGCGTGATCATCGAGTCGAGGTCGATTCGGCCCGCACGCCACAGGTCGATGATCTTGGCGAACGTGCGGCGGACGTCGTCGCCGCCGTAGAAGGACGGCAGAACCGCCTTTTCGTTGAGGACCAGCTCGGCCATGCTCAGGCCACTCTCGTCGGTGCGGGAGCCGGCGCCGACCAGGCAGACCGTCCCACCCAGGCGGGTGGCGTCGTATGCGGCACGGAGGGTGCCCGGTTTGCCGACCGCTTCAAAGGCGTAGTCGAAGCCGAAGCCGCCGGTGACACGCTCGGAGACCTCGGCCAGCTCCTCGGGAGCGATCGCCTCGGTGGCGCCGAACTTCAGTGCCCACTCGCGGCGGTTCGCGGTCGGGTCCACCGCGATGATCCGTGCCGCGCCCGCGACCTTCGCACCCTGCAGGACGGAGATGCCGACGCCGCCCAGGCCGATCACGACGACCGAGGAACCGGGCCGCACCTTTGCTGTGTTGAGAGCCGCACCGATGCCGGTGGTGACACCGCAGCCGATCAGCGCGGCGATGTCGTACGGGACGTCGTCGGGGATCGGGATCGCCGCGTAGGCCGCGATCACGACCTCCTCGGCGAAGGTGCCGGCGCCGAGCATGCCGGGGACGATCGCGTGGCCGTCCTTGAAGTTGGGGTGGGCGAGGTTGCGGTACCCGCTGCGGCAGAGGTGGCCGTCGCCCGCCCGGCAGGAGGGGCACCTGTCGCAGGGCGGCATCCAGCAGACGATGACGCGGTCGCCGGGCCTGACGTGCGTCACGCCCTCGCCGACCTCGACGACCTCGCCCGCGCCCTCGTGGCCCGGGACGAACGGCGCGGGGTGGGTGAGCACGCCGCTCATCGCCGACAGGTCGGAGTGGCACAGGCCGGCCTTGTGCATCTTCACCCGGACGCGGCCGGGGCCGAAGGAGACGGACTCGACGTCCCTGACGTCCAGGGTCTCGTCACCGGTCTTGTGCAGGAAGGCTGCGCGCATGGTCGGAACTCCTCTTTGGTACGGGCGTACGGGCGTACGGGGTCAGGCGGGCAGGTTGACGGACTTGTACTCGAAGTAGGCGGACAGCCCCTCCGGGCCGAATTCACGACCGATCCCGGAGTTCTTGTAGCCGCCGAAGGGGGCAGCCAGATCGAGGCGGAAGCCGTTGACCGTGACGGTCCCGGTGCGCACCCGGCGAGCAACTTCGGTGCCACGCTCGGTGTCCGCGGTGAACACGGCGCCGGACAGGCCGAATTCGGAGGCGTTGGCGAGGGCGACCGCCTCGTCCTCCGTCTCGTAACGGATCAGGCAGACGACCGGGCCGAAGATCTCCTCGCGGGCGATCCGCATGTCGTTGGTGACGTCGCCGAACAGCGTCGGCTCGACGTACCAGCCGGTGGTCAGGCCCGCGGGAACGCCACCGCCGGTGAGGACCTTGGCGCCTTCCTCCTGGCCGATGCGGATGTAGTCGAGGTTCCGCTCCTGCTGCTTCTTCGTCACCATCGGGCCGACCACGGTCGCCGGGTCGGCGGGGTCGCCGACCTTGAGCCCGCCGAAGGCGGCGGTCAGTGCGCCGGCCACCTCGTCGTACCGGGAGGCCGGAACCAGTACCCGGGTGAGCGCGACGCACGCCTGGCCGCTGTTGGCGGCGCAGGTGCCACCGACGATGGCGGGCACGGCGACGGCCAGGTCCGCGTCGTCGAGGACGATCGCCGCGGACTTGCCGCCGAGCTCCAGCGAGACGCGGGTGAGGTTCTGCGCGGCGGCGGCCATGATTGCCTTGCCGGCCGCGACCGAACCGGTGAACGCCACCTTGTCGATGCCGGGGTGCGCCACCAGATGCGCACCGGTCTCGCGGCCGGCAGGCAGCACGCTGAGCACCCCCTCCGGCAGCCCGGCCTCTGCGCAGACGCCGGCCAGCCAGTTGGCGTCGAGGGGGGTCTCCGGGGACGGCTTGAGGACGACGGAGCAGCCGGCGAGCAGCGCCGGGGCGAGCTTTGCTCCGATGGTCAGCTGGGGCACGTTCCACGGAGTGATCGCCGCGACGACGCCGACCGCCTCCCGACGCACCAGGACCGGGCCGCCGGTGCCCTGCCGCTCGTGCTCCTCCTCGAACTGCGCGGCGGCGGCGAGCGTCATGGCGAGGACGCCGACGGTGGACAGGGCCTGTCCCCTTACGGCGAACAGCATCGGTGAGCCGTTCTGCAGGGTGATCAGCTCGGCCAGTTCCTGGTGGCGGGCGGCGACGGTGTCCTTGATCCGGGTGACGACCGCGATCCGTTCGGCCATCGTCATCCGAGGCCACGGGCCGTGGTCGAACGCGGTGCGGGCGGCCGCCACGGCCCTGTCCACGTCCTCGGGCGTCGCGTGCGGGACGCGCCCGACGATCTGTTCGGTGACCGGCGAGACCACTTCGATGGTGTCGTCGCCCGTGGGTTCGACCCACCGCCCTCCGATGAAGAGCTTGTGGTGATCGACGATGTCGGTCATGGCGTGGTCCTCGCTTCGTTGCGATGGGGCGGAGGTGGGCAGGGCGGGATGGGTCACGAGAGGGCACGGGGGATGTGGCGGACGCTCTTGCCGCCGGCTGTGTCGCCGCACATCGGAGGAGGCCGCCGGGGCGTGCGGGCCTGCGATCCGTACCGCCATCGACTCTCCTGGTGACTGACTAAGTGAATCGACCGTGCGGCTCGTACTGCTGACTCGATGCCCATCACTGCGAGGCGGCGGTATGCATAAATTCCTAGGAGCCTGCACTGACACGGCAATTCCGGACTTGCCGAGAGCGTCAAGTAAGGAAGAAGTTAATTCACGCTAACGTATCTGTCCAGAGTGTTGGTGAGGGTGGACGCGGCCGTCGGCGCCGTGGTCGCCCGCGTCGGCTGCTCGGGCTGCCGGGTGCGGTGGTCCGCCGGGCCGGCCTCACCGTGCCCCGTCGGTGCCGTCCGTCACCGGCCCGGTCAGCTGCCATCGGCCGCGCAGCCCTCGTCGACCTGGTGGAGGAACGGTCGCCGCGCTCGTCCGGCTGAGCGGGCAGTACCCGCCGAACCGGGTCGGTGGGCGTCCGGCCTGCTGTATTAGCCTGGGGGCAGTTCCGCGGCACTGCGGAGGGTTCAGGGCAGCGAGGGGCTGACAGATATGCGGACGGAAGCCTCGGGGCGGTCACCCGTACGCAGACCCCCGGACCGCAAGGCGCGCATCGTCGACGCCGCCGCGGCGCTGTTCTGCGAGCGCGGCTACCACAATGTGTCGGTCGCCGATGTGGCGGCGGCGGTCGGCATCACGGCCCCCGCCCTCTACCGGCACTTCCGCGGCAAGCCCGACCTGCTGCTCCAGGTCGTCACGGGCACGATCGACCGGATCGCGGACTCGGTCCGATCAGCACCCGATCTGGAGAGCTATCTCCGGGCGTCGGCGGCGCACAGCCCGGACCGCCGATGCGCTGCCACGCTGTGGCAGCGCGAAGCCCGGCATCTGTCTGAGGGGAACCGCGAGGAACTGCGCCGCGCCCTGGCCGACATCGCTACCCAGGTCGCCTCGCTGATCCGCACCGCACGCCCCGGCCTCGCCGAGCCCGACGCCGAACTGCTCGCATGGGCTGTGCTGTCCGTCTACGGATCCCTCTCCGGGCATCGTGTCTCACTGCCCCGGCGCCGCTTCGAGGAGCTGCTCCACCGTCTGGGCCGCGCCGCCGCGTTCTGCCCCGTGGGCACCCCGTCCACGGAAGCCGCCGACGCCCCGCAAGCACCCATGAACGGTGGTTACGCATCGCTGGCACACTCCCGCCGCGAAGAGATCCTCACCGAGGCGATCCGGCTCTTCGACGAGCGGGGCTTCCAGTCGGTGAGCACCGACGACATCGGCGAGGCCGCGGGGGCCTCGGGCCCCAGCATCTACAAGCACTTCCCGAGCAAGACGGATCTGCTCGTCGCCGCCGTGCTCCGCGGCGGCGAGCAGCGCAGGGCCGCCACCGCGCGGGCGCTGGAGAGCGCCACGGGCCCGCGCGAGAGCCTCGACGCGCTGCTCCGCTCGTACATCGAATTCGCCCTGAACCAGAGCCACTTGATCGGCGTACTGGTCGGGGAGCTGGACCAGCTCCCCGAGAAGGAGAACAAGGCGTCCCGCCAGACGCAGCGGGACTATCTGGCACTGTGGGTCCGCCTGCTCGACGAGGTCAGGCCGGGGCTCGACACGGCCGAGGCCAAGATCATTGTGAACGCGATGCTCACCACGGTCGACAACGCGGCCCGCACCGGACGCCTCGGCGAACGCCCTGACATCGCGGACCGCCTGGCGGATCTCGGTACGGTCCTGCTCCTCGACGAGGGCGAGTCCACCGGTTGATGGCCGGGTCGGGGCGCTTCCTGCCGCCTGCCGAGACCGCTCGCCGCTGATCAGGTGACTGTGTCGCCACCCGTCCGTCGGCGGTGGCACGTTCACGCAAGGGTGCTTCGACGAAGCGGCTGAGGGGTTCCGGGTGCTCCGTGAGCTCCGTCGGTGAAGTCATTGCCGGAGCGACGTCCAACTCAGTTTTTCTCATTGTGTGTTGAGTGTCGCGATGGGACGCGCACAGCTGCGTGTGTCAGCACGCCCTGACGGGTGAATGTCCCGCCCCGGCGGGCGCCGGGCCGCACATGTCGCCCCCATGGCTGGTTTGCTGCAGCTGGAAACTGGCGCGACGCTCCGGGGGGCCGCCGGCCGCCCCCGGTGGAAGCGGCGCCCTGCCGGGTGCCGAGCCCACCCGCGAAGGACCGATCGAAGGAGCGTCGTAGTGACGACGATGGGCACAGCAGGGGCGGACGAGACAGAGGAGTCGTACGCGAACGAGCTGCCGGTACGCAGCAGGGAGCCGGGAAACGTCGTCGTCAGGTGGATGAGCACCACCGATCACAAGACGATCGGCACGATGTACCTGGTCACGTCGTTCTCCTTCTTTGTCGTCGGCGGCGTGCTGGCTCTCGTCATGCGCGCCGAGCTGGCCCGTCCCGGCACGCAGATCGTCTCGAACGAGCAGTTCAACCAGGCGTTCACGATGCACGGCACGATCATGCTGCTGATGTTCGCGACGCCGCTGTTCGCCGGGTTCGCGAACTGGATCATGCCGCTGCAGATCGGTGCGCCCGACGTGGCGTTCCCGCGGCTGAACATGTTCGCGTACTGGCTGTACCTCTTCGGCTCGATCATCGCGGTGGCCGGCTTCCTCACCCCGAACGGCGCCGCGGACTTCGGGTGGTTCGCCTACTCCCCACTGACCGACGCGGTCCATTCGCCGGGGATCGGCAGCGATATGTGGATCATGGGTCTGGCCTTCTCCGGCTTCGGCACGATCCTCGGCTCGGTCAACTTCATCACCACGATCATCTGCTTGCGCGCACCCGGTATGACGATGTTCCGCATGCCGATGTTCGTGTGGACCGTGCTACTGACCGGTGTGCTGGTCCTGCTGGCCTTCCCGGTGCTGGCGGCGGCACTTCTGGTGCTGGAGGCGGACCGCAAGTTCGGGGCGCGCGTCTTCGAGGCGGCGAATGGCGGTGCGTTGCTCTGGCAGCACCTCTTCTGGTTCTTCGGCCATCCGGAGGTGTACATCATCGCGTTGCCGTTCTTCGGGATCGTCAGCGAGGTCATCCCTGTCTTCAGCCGTAAGCCGCTCTTCGGCTACGTCGGTCTGATCAGTGCGACGATCGCGATCGCGGGCCTGTCCGTGACCGTGTGGGCGCACCACATGTACGTCACCGGCGGTGTGCTGCTGCCGTTCTTCTCGTTCATGACGTTCCTCATCGCGGTACCGACCGGTGTGAAGTTCTTCAACTGGATCGGCACGATGTGGAAGGGATCGCTGTCCTTCGAGACGCCGATGCTCTGGGCGATCGGCTTTCTGGTGACGTTCCTCTTCGGCGGTCTGACCGGCGTCATCCTGGCCTCACCCCCGCTGGACTTCCATGTCTCGGACTCGTACTTCGTCGTCGCGCATTTCCATTACGTCGTCTTCGGCACCGTGGTCTTCGCGATGTTCGCCGGATTCCACTTCTGGTGGCCGAAGTTCACCGGCAAGATGCTGGACGAGCGGCTCGGCAAGATGACGTTCTGGACGCTGTTCGTGGGCTTCCACGGCACGTTCCTGGTGCAGCACTGGCTCGGTGCCGAGGGCATGCCGCGTCGTTACGCGGACTATCTCGCTGCCGACGGTTTCACCGCGCTGAACACGGTCTCGACGATCTCCTCGTTCCTGCTCGGCCTGTCGATGCTGCCGTTCTTCTACAACGTGTGGAAGACCGCCAAGTACGGGAAGAAGGTCGAGGTCGACGACCCGTGGGGCTTCGGCCGTTCACTGGAGTGGGCGACCTCCTGCCCGCCGCCGCGGCACAACTTCGTCACCCTGCCGCGGATCCGTTCCGAATCCCCGGCGTTCGACCTGCATCACCCCTCGGTACGGACCCTCGACGAGGGCGCCCACCATCCAGGCGCCACTCCCGCGACCCCCGGGGACCGGTAGGCGTGAGCGCGGCAGTCCGCCGACAAGGAGGAAGGAGCACCGAGTGGACCCCGACAAGGAGAGCGCCCGCGGACTGGCACAGATGGAGGGCTATCTGCTGTGGAGCGCCGAGGTCGAGGAGGCGCGCAGGCTGGCCCTCCGCTTCGCCGACGAGCTGCCCTGGCTCACCACCACCCAGCGTGAGGACGTGGCCCGCGTCTACACCGCGGACCGTGTCGCTGCATCTCGGGCGATGCTGGCCCGTATCGCCGCCCGCTCCACCGAACTGCGCGGCGAGTACAACGACCGCTACCGCAGGCTCCGGGCGCGCTGTGTGGCGGCCGCAGTCGTCACCGCCGGCGCGGTCAGCGGTACCTGCACGGCGCTCACCCTGCTGACCCGCTGACACCGGGCGGTCGTCCGTTCTGTCGTCCTCAGCAGGCGAACTCGGACCCGGTTCGTGAGGATGGTGGGTGATGGGCGCGTGTGACCGGGCAGGGGAACGGGCGCCCGCGCAGACCCGAGAAGGGACGAACACCGTGGCACGACCCAGGATTCTCGTCGTCGGCGCCGGATTCGGCGGGGTCGAGTGCGTACGCCGTCTGGAGCGCACACTCAAACCCGGTGAGGCGGACATCGCGCTCGTCGCGCCGTTCTCCTACCAGCTCTACCTGCCACTTCTGCCGCAGGTGGCGTCGGGCGTGCTCACACCGCAGTCGGTCGCGGTGTCGCTGCGCCGCAGCCGTCGGCACCGTACCCGGATCATCCCCGGCGGGGCGATCGGCGTGGACACGACGGCGAAGATCTGCGTCATCCGCAAGATCACCGACGAGATCGTCGACGAGCCGTACGACTACATCGTCCTTGCCCCCGGCAGTGTCACGCGCACCTTCGACATCCCGGGCCTGCTCGACAACGCCCGCGGGATGAAGACACTGGCCGAGGCCGCCTACGTGCGTGACCATGTGATCGCACAGCTGGACCTGGCGGACGCCAGCCACGACGAGGACGAGCGAGCCTCCCGGCTGCAGTTCGTGGTGGTCGGCGGCGGATATGCGGGCACCGAGACCGCGGCCTGTCTGCAGCGGCTCACCACAAGTGCCGTCCGGTACTACCCCCGGCTGGACCCGAAGCTCATCAAGTGGCATCTGATCGACATCGCCCCGAAGTTGATGCCCGAGCTGGGCGACAAGCTCGGGCTCAGCGCCATGGAGGTGCTGCGCGAACGCGGGATCGACGTGTCGCTCGGCGTGTCGGTCGCAGAGGCGGGGCCGGACAAGGTGACGCTCACCGACGGCCGGGTGCTGCCCTGCCGCACGCTGATCTGGACCGCCGGTGTCACTGCGAGTCCCCTGGTCGCCACCTTCGGCGCGGAGACCGTACGCGGGCGTCTGGCGGTGACCCCGGAGATGACCCTGCCGGGCTTCGACGGTGTCTTCGCGCTCGGCGACGCCGCCGCCGTACCCGACCTGGTCAAGGGCGACGGCGCGGTCTGCCCGCCCACCGCCCAGCACGCCATGCGGCAGGGCCGCAGGCTGGCCGACAATCTGATTGCCACGCTCCGCCACCAGCCGCTGAAGCCTTACGAACACCGGGACCTCGGGCTCGTTGTGGACCTCGGCGGCAAGGACGCGGTCTCCAAGCCGCTCGGCGTCGAGATGCACGGGATCGCCGCACAGGCCGTGGCCCGCGGCTACCACTGGTCGGCGATGCGAACCAATGTGGCCAAGGCACGGGTCATGACGAACTGGATGCTCAACGCCATCGCCGGTGACGATTTCGTACGCACCGGATTCCAGTCCCGCAAGCCGGCCACGCTGCGCGACTTCGAGTACACGGACTCCTACCTCACCCCGGAGCAGGTCCGCCAGCACACCGCCTCGTTGACCGCCCGAGGCTGATCCGGGACTGGACTCCCTCGGCGGTCACATTCCTCCGGCGCCGCGGGTCGTGCCACCGACGGACCGGATTCCGCCGCAGTGACATGCAGCATGAAGAGCCACCCGATCGACGGCGGCCGGCGGACCGCCTCGGTGAAGGACACGGACGGCAACGTGATCGGCCTCATTCAGCGGACCCGAGGTCATGGGCCGTGCTCGCAGGCCCCGCCGTTCCTTCTCCAAGGGGAGCGGCGGGGCCTGCCGGCTTCGCGTAGGGGGAGCAGCGGGCCGCCGGTCTCTCACACGTCGCGGATCCGCAGATCCATCCGGCCGAGGTGGTCGGCGTCCGAGACGAGGTCGATCGAGACGATCCGCCCGGCCTCGATGGTGAAGCCGATGACGACCATCGGCCCTCCGCCCGGGGCCCAGACGGCGCCGGCGAGCCCGTCGATCAGGGCGGGCTGTGCTGCCGAGGCACGCCCCGCGAACGTGGCCGCGACCGCAGCGGCCCCCACCGACCCGGCCACGCCCGACAGGGCCGCCGCGGGGTCGACGCGGAGTACGACGTCCGGGTCGAGCAGGGCCAGCAGCGCCTCGAAGTCGCCGCCGCGCGACGCGGTCAGGAACGCGTCGACGACTTCGCGCCGACGGGACATGTCGGTCCCGGGATCCGGGACCGTGCTCTGCACACGCCGGCGCGCGCGACTGGCGAGCTGCCGGGTCGCGGCCGGTGTGAGTTCCACGATGGGGGCGATTTCGTCGAACGGCACGGCGAACATGTCGTGCAGCACGAACGCCAGACGTTCCGCGGGCGACAGCGTGTCCAGCACCACGAGCAGCGCCAGCCCGACCGAGTCGGTGAGCTCTGCCTGCTCCTCGGGCCCGATGCCGACGTCGTGGCCCACGGTGGGCCCCGGCAGATGCGAATCCCAGGGATCCTCACGGCGGGTCTCGCGGCTGCGCAGCATATTGAGGGAGACCTGGGCGACGACCGTGGTCAGCCATCCGCCGAGGTTCGCCACGTCACCGAAGTCGGTACGGATGAGCCGCAGCCAGGTGCCCTGGACGGCGTCGTCGGACTCGGCGGCCGAACCGAGCATCCGGTAGGCCACTGCCCGCAGCCGGGGCCGGTGCTCCTCGAAGCGGGCCGCCAGAATTTCCTGTTCGTCCATCGGTCACTTTCCTCCGTCGCTCCGTGTCGGACAAGTGACCCATGGGACCAGGCCTTTGTGACACGCTCCGGGCGCCGACACGCCGACACGCCGACACGCCGACACGCCGCCGCGTCGCCCCGGGCGGGAGGCGGTGACCGCCGGACAGCGGGCACCGGCCTCCCGGAGCCGTGACCGGCCGGCTCAGTCGTTGCCCTCGTGACCCGCGGTCAGCGCCGGGTCGCGCTCCACCACCGGGTCCAGTACGTCGTCGATGGCCTTCAGCAGATCCGCGTCGAACTTCACGCCCGCTGCCTTCACGTTCTCCGTGACCTGCTCGGGCCGGGAGGCACCGATGATCGCGGCGGAGACGTTGGGGTTCTGCAGCACCCAGGCGACGGCCAGCTGAGCAAGGCTCAGACCGGCCTGGTCCGCCAGCGGCCGCAGCCGCTGGACCCGCTCCAGGACGTCGTCGCGGAGCCACCCGGCGACGAACGATGCACCGCCCTTGTCGTCCGTCGCCCGCGAACCGGCCGGCGGCTGCGCCCCCGGCTTGTACTTGCCCGTCAGCACGCCCTGGGCGATCGGCGACCAGACGATCTGACCGATGCCGAGCTCCTCGGACGCGGGAACGACTTCACCCTCGATGACCCGCCACAGTGCCGAGTACTGCGGCTGGTTGGAGACGAGCGGAACGTTCAGCTCGCGGGCCAGACCGTGTCCGGCGCGCAACTGGTCCGCCGTCCACTCCGAGACGCCGATGTAGAGGGCCTTGCCGGAGCGGACCACGTCGGCGAACGCCTCCATGGTCTCTTCCAGCGGGGTGCTGTGGTCGTAGCGGTGTGCCTGGTACAGATCCACATAGTCGGTCTGCAGCCGGCGCAGCGAGCTGTCGATCGATTCGAGGATGTGCTTGCGGCCCAGACCGCGGTCGTTGTGCCCGGGGCCGGTCGGGAAGTAGACCTTGGTGAACACCTCGATGCTCTCGCGGCGCTGGTCCTTCAGCGCCCGGCCGAGGACGGCCTCGGCCCGGGTCTCGGCGTAGACGTCCGCGGTGTCGAAGGTGGTGATTCCGGCGTCCAGGGCGGCCTGGATGCAGGCGACGGCCGCGTCCTCCTCCACCTGGGAGCCGTGGGTGATCCAATTGCCGTAGGCGATCTCACTGATCGTCAGACCGCTGCGGCCGAGTCGGCGGAATTCCATGTGCCTGCTCTCCCTGTGCTGGTGCGTGAACACGTCATGCTATGTGTGCGCCACCGTGACTGCCGGGAGGACTCAGGCGTCGGGCACGGTGCCTTGGATCCGGCGGAGGAAGGTCGCGTTGTCGGGCGTCTGCCGGATCCTGTCCAGCAGCACCTCCAGCATCGCCTGCGGGTCCCTCGTGTGAAGCGCGCGCCGCAGCCCTCGTACGGCGGTCAGCTCGGCGGCGGGGAGCAGCAGCTCCTCGCGGCGGGTGCCGGACTGCGGAATGTTCACGGCCGGGTGGATCCGTTTGTCCGCCAGTGCGCGGTCCAGCCGGAGTTCCATGTTCCCGGTGCTCTTGAGCTCTTCGAAGAAGTAGTCGTCGGCACGGGACCCGGTGTCCGCCAGCGCGGTGGCGAGGATGGTCAGCGAGCCGCCCTCCTCGGCGCGGCGTGCGGCGCCGAAGAGCCGCTTGGGGCCGAGCAGGGCGGCGGCGTCCACGCCACCGCTGAGGGTGCGGCCTCCGGCGGACGCCACGTTGTTGTGGGCCCGGCACAGGCGAGTGAGCGAGTCGAGCAGGATCACCACGTCCTGGCCCTGCTCGACGAGCCGCTTGGCGCGTTCCACCGCGAGTTCGGCGAGGGCGATGTGCTCCTTCGCGGGCCGGTCGAACGTCGAGGCGAGGACGTCGCCCCGAACGGAGCGGCGCATGTCCGTGACCTCCTCAGGGCGCTCGTCGAGCAGCACCACCATGAGATGGCACTCGGGATGGTTGGCTGCGACGGCGGCGGCGATCTGCTGCAGCAGCACTGTCTTGCCGGTCCTCGGCGGGGCGACGATCAGTCCGCGCTGTCCCTTGCCGACGGGGGCGACGAGATCGACGATGCGGGTTGCCGGGCTGCCGCCGGGTGTCTCCAGGCGCAGTCGTTGCCCGGGGTGGAGCGGAGTGAGGTCGGCGAAGCGCGGCCGGCCGCTCAGCGCCTTCGGGGGGCGGCCGTTGATCCGCTCGACCGCTGACAGGACGCGCGGCCGGTCGCAGAGGCCTTCGATGAGATCGCCCCTGCGCAGGGCGTGCCGGCGGACGAGGGCCGCAGACACCTGGACGTCGGCGGGGGAGGGGTGGCCGCCGTCAGTGCGCAGCGCGCCGTGCCCCTGGTGCGTCAGGTCGAGGACTCCTGCCACGTTCGTGGGGAGTTGTTGCTGGTCGAGAGGGTGCTTCAGGGTGGTGGTCATGCGGGGTGGTCCTTTCGCGGACATGGCGAATGAAGGGGCCCGGCGGATGCGAAAGGGCGGTGGGATCACGCCCCGGACGACGGGCAGGAAAGTCCGTACCGGACTGGAGGAAGGTGATGCGGGAAGCTGCGTCGCCGGTCAAAAAAGGACGGACGGAGCAGCAACAGGAAGGAGAACCGGCACCGGCGCCCGAATCGGGGCGTTACACGCGTGCCGCTTGCACTCTACCACCTGGCGGACGCGGTAAGGGCTGTCCCGTAACCCCTGGCGGGCGCACGGCGACAGTTTCGGCACCCCCCTGCCTTGTCGGAACGCCCGAATACGCCCAGTACGAGGACGCCCCTCCGCCTTGCGATGCACCGCATCTGACGCCGCGCGCTGATCCACCGGGGGCTACGGGACAGGCCTTAGGTTCCGGGAATGCGGGAAGGGGGGGGGGGGGGGGGCCCCCCCCCCCCCCCCCCCCCGGGGCCCGCCCCCCCCCCCCCCCCCCCCCCCCCCCCCCCCTTCGTACGAGCGGTCAGCGCATCAGCGCATCAGCGATCGGTGCGTCAGCGCACGTCGCCCATGAGCTGCTTGACCTTGTTGCGGTACATGAAGATCGCAACACCCGCGGCCACCGCGAGGGCGGCCTGCAGAGTGACCACACCGGTGCCGTTGAGGTCGACACCCGCGATGGAGAGCAGACCCGTCGTGCAGTCACCGGCGGTGACGGCCAGGAACCAGACACCCATCATCTGGCTGGCGTACTTGACCGGAGCCATCTTCGTGGTGACGGAGAGACCCACCGGGGACAGCGTGAGCTCGGCGACCGTCTGGACGAAGTAGATCGCGACCAGCCACATCGCGGCGGCCTTGTGGCCGTCGGTGGCGATCGCCAGCGGCATCAGGAACAGGAAGAACGACGCACCGACCAGCACCAGGCCGGAGCTGAACTTCACGATGGTGCTGGGCTCCTTGCCGCGCCGGTTCAGCGACAGCCAGAAGGCGGCGAAGACCGGGGCCAGCGCCATGATCAGGACCGGGTTGACCGACTGGTACCAGGAGACCGGGAAGTCCCATCCGAGGACGCTGTTGTCGGCCGAGGAGTCGGCGAAGATCGCCAGGGTCGAACCACCCTGGTCGTAGATCATCCAGAAGATGGCAGCGGCGACGAAGAACCAGATGTAGCCGGACATCTTCGACTGCTCGGTGGCGCTGAGCTCCTTGTCGCGCTTGATCCGCGCCAGGACCAGCACCGGAATGACCAGGCCCGCGACGGTGATCGGGACGAGGATCCAGTTGAGCGTGTAGACGCCGGTGACGACCGTGACGATGTAGAAGACCGCGGCGACGGCCATCCAGATCATGCCCTTGCGCAGCGTGCTCGTGCGCTCGGCGGCGGACAGCGGCTTCGGGACGACGAGGCTGCGCTCGTTCAGGTGGCGGGTGCCCAGCAGGAACTGGACGAGTCCCAGCGCCATGCCGGCCGCGGCGAGCGCGAAGCCCAGGTGCCAGTTCACGTTCTCGCCGACGGTGCCGATGACCAGCGGCGCGGCGAAGGCGCCGACGTTGATGCCCATGTAGAAGATCGTGAAGCCACCGTCGCGGCGCGCGTCGTCCGGGCCGTCGTAGAGCTGGCCGACCATCGTCGAGATGTTGGACTTCAGCAGACCGGAGCCGATGGCCACCAGGCCGAGACCCGCGAAGAACGTGCCCTGCGTGGGCAGCGCCAGCGCCAGGTGGCCGATCATGATGACCACACCGGCGACGGCGACGGTCTTGCGGGGACCCCAGACGCGGTCACCGAACCAGCCACCGGGCATCGCGAGCAGGTACACCAGCGACACGTAGACCGAGTAGATCGCCGTGGCCGTGGCGGGGTTCATGTGAAGCCCGTTGGGGGCGATCAAGTAGAGGGGGAGCAGGGCCCTCATGCCGTAGTAGCTGAAACGCTCCCACATCTCGGTCATGAAGAGAGTGGCCAGGCCGCGGGGGTGGCCGAAGAAGGTCTTCTCGGAGCCAGACGTGCTGGCTGAGTCCTTCGTCAGGCTGGACGCCATGGTCGATCCTTGCTTGCTCGGGACGCGACGCCTTGTGAGCGTTGAGCGCCCGGTGGGGGGAGGCCGGCACCGATGTGGCTGCGCCCACCCCTCACGCCTGAGAGGGGATTCGCTCCGGACCCCGTACCTGGGTACGGAGTCGATGTCGGAGTCGCGGGACGGACCGCATCGGGATCCACGCCCGGAGTACTTCTTTGCGCTCCGGGCCCGGCCACAGGTCATTCACTGAACCAAAGGCTGGCGAATACCAGCCCGCATACAAAAGAGACCCTCGGCGCTTAAAGCTGCCCAAAGGTCTTTGAGTAGTGCAACAGGCGTCGAACCACCATACGACACCACAGTGCGGGATATGGAAGGACTTGAGAGATGGATCACAGGGAGGAATGCAACCAGGGTCGCATATTCGAAGGCGTGCCTCGGTTCGGGCCGGGGACCCGCAGGCCTTGTCGATCACCTCACGACAGCCGCCTCATGCGGACTACCATCACCCCATGACCCGTGTACTGCTCGCCGAGGACGACGCCTCCATCTCGGAGCCCCTGGCTCGCGCCCTGCGTCGGGAGGGTTACGAGGTCGAAGTCCGCGAAGACGGTCCGACCGCTCTCGACGCCGGCCTCCAGGGCGGCATCGACCTGGTCGTGCTCGACCTGGGCCTGCCCGGGATGGACGGCCTCGAAGTGGCCCGAAGGCTCCGCGCCGACGGCCACACCGTGCCGATCCTGGTGCTCACCGCCCGTGCCGACGAGGTGGACACCGTCGTCGGCCTGGACGCCGGAGCCGACGACTACGTCACCAAGCCGTTCCGCCTGGCCGAGCTCCTCGCCCGGGTCCGGGCGCTGCTCCGGCGCGGTGCCACGGAGCCCTCGCCGCAGCCCGCCACGCACGGCGTGCGAATCGACGTCGAGTCGCACCGGGCCTGGATGGGCGACGAGGAACTCCAGCTCACCGCGAAGGAGTTCGATCTGCTTCGGGTCCTGGTCCGCGACGCGGGCCGGGTCGTCACCCGCGACCAGCTGATGCGCGAGGTCTGGGACACCACCTGGTGGTCGTCGACGAAGACCCTCGACATGCACATCTCCTGGCTCCGCAAGAAGCTCGGCGACGATGCCGCCAACCCCCGCTACATCGCGACCGTCCGGGGCGTCGGCTTCCGCTTCGAGAAGAGCTGACGTACAGAAACAGTCATGCGCCGCCGACTGATCAACTCCACCCTCGCCGTGGTGCTCGTGGTGATCGCCGTCTTCGGCGTCTCCCTCGTCATCGTCGAGACCCGCACCATCAGCAACAGCGCCCAGGAGAGCGTCGACTCCGAGGCGCTGCGGCTGATCAGCGTCGTCGAGAGCCGGCTCCTCGGGGCCGAGCGGATCAACCCCTCGGTGCTGGCCGAACAGGTCGACGACAACCGGTACGCGCTCGTCAGGATCCCCGGCCGTGCCCCCCTCGAGGTGGGCACGCGCCCCACCGGCAGAGTGATCAGCAGTACGGCGTCCGGGGAGCGGGGCGAGAAGGTCACCGTCGAGGAGTCCAGCTCGGCCGTCACCCGCGAGGTCGGCCGCACCCTGATGATCATCGGCGCGGTGGCGCTCCTCGCGATCGTCTCCGCGGTGCTCCTCGCGGTACGCCAGGCCAACAAACTGGCCTCGCCGCTCACCGACCTCGCCGAGACGGCGGAACGCCTGGGCTCCGGTGACCCACGACCGCGCCACAAGCGGTACGGGGTGCCGGAACTGGACCGGGTCGCCGACGTCCTCGACTCCTCCGCGGAGCGGATCGCGCGGATGCTGACCGCGGAACGCCGGCTCGCCGCCGACGCCTCCCACCAGCTGCGCACCCCGCTGACCGCGCTCTCCATGCGGATCGAGGAGATCTCCGTCACCGACGACCCGGACACGGTGAAGGAAGAGGCGAACTTCGCCCTCACCCAGGTCGAGCGCCTCACCGACGTGGTGGAACGGCTGCTGACCAACGCCCGCGACCCGCGCACCGGCTCCGCGGTCGTCTTCGACCTCGACGAGGTCGTCAAGCAGCAGATCGAGGAGTGGCGCCCGGCCTACCGCGGCGAGGGCCGCGCCATCGTCCGCTCCGGCAAGCAGGGCCTGCGGGCCGTCGGCACCCCGGGTGCGGTCGCCCAGGTGCTGGCCGCACTGATCGAGAACTCACTGATGCACGGTGGCGGCACGGTGGCGCTGCGCACCCGGGTCACCGGCAACCAGGCGGTCATCGAGGTGACGGACGAGGGCCCGGGGGTCCCGCCCGACCTGGGCGCCCGGATCTTCGAGCGGACGATCAGCGGCCGCAACTCCACGGGGATCGGCCTGGCGGTGGCCCGCGACCTGGCGGAGGCGGACGGCGGCCGTCTGGAACTGCTCCAGCAGCAGCCGGCGGTCTTCGCCCTCTTCCTGAGCCGAGTGCCCGTCCCTCGCCAGGAACCGGAACGCCCGGTGCGCTGACGCGAGCGAGGTCCGCCTGCACACGCGCAGGACGGCATCAGCCGGGATCGAGCCCGTCGAGGGGTCCCCCCCATGCCCTTGGGACTCTGGGGGAGATCGAGGGCAGACCGGTCACCGGGCGGCCCCGGTGCCTCAACGCCGTACCGCTTCCGCCGGCGCCACCGGAACCCGCCCCTGCGCCACCACACCTACACCGTCTTTGGCAGGCAGCGCCTTGAAGACCCAGCTCCGGTAGGACCAGAACCGGAACAGCGTCGCGATCCCGATTCCCAGGATCTTGAACACGTTGCTCTGGACGGGGCTGTTCCAACCGAACCCGTACGTCGCCGCGTACAGCACACCGTTCTCGATCACTGCGCCCGCCGCGCTGAACAGCAGGAACAGCATCAGCTCCCGGGTCCGGCCGGTCTTGTCACGATCCCGGTACGTCCAGTAGCGGAAGCCCACGTAGTTGAAGAGGATGGCGACGAACGTCGCCAGCAGACTGGCCCGCACCACCTGAAGGTCCGTGCTGTGCCGCAGCAGGTTGAAGACCGCGATATTGACCAGCAGACCCAGCGCGCCGACGGCGCCGAACTTGGCGACCTCCCGGGCCAGCCGATCCAGCCGGGTTCGCAGTGCGCCCCGTTCGCTCATGGTGATCGCTCAGCCCCGTCCGTGGATTCGGTCAACCCGGTCATGCTAACCAGCACCCCTGTGGGATGCCTGTGAGCTGACGCAGAACCCGGCGACATGGAACCGTCACGGGACCGCCCGCAGGGGCATCGTCCGGTGGTCCCCGGGACGCCGGATACCCTGGAGGAGTGACGTTTCCGGTAGTCGGCATGGTCGGCGGCGGTCAGCTCGCCCGTATGACCCACGAGGCGGGTATCCCCCTCGGCATCAGATTCAAGCTCCTCAGCGACACCCCTCAGGACTCGGCGGCCCAGGTGGTGAGCGAAGTCGTCGTCGGCGACTATCGCGACCTGGACACGCTGCGTGCCTTCGCGCGCGGCTGTGACGTGATCACCTTCGATCATGAGCACGTCCCGACCGAGCACCTGCGGGCCCTGGAGGCGGACGGCATCCCCGTGCGCCCTGGTCCCGACGCGCTGGTGCACGCCCAGGACAAGGGGGTGATGCGCGCCAAGCTCTCGGAGATCGGTGTGCCCTGCCCCCGCCACCGCATCGTGACGGACCCGGCCGACGCCGCGGCGTTCGCCGCCGAGGTCGGCGGCTTCCCCGTCATCCTGAAGACGGTCCGCGGCGGCTACGACGGCAAGGGTGTCTGGGTGGTCCGCTCCGAGGCGGACGCGGCCGAACCGTTCCGGGCCGGCGTCCCGGTCCTCGCTGAGGAGAAGGTCGACTTCGTACGGGAGCTGGCGGCGAACATCGTCCGCTCGCCGCACGGGCAGGCCGTCGCCTACCCGGTCGTCGAGTCGATCCAGGTCGACGGGGTCTGCGACACGGTCATCGCCCCGGCCCCCGAGCTGAGCGAGAAGCTCGCCGGCGAGGCCCAGCAGCTGGCCCTCAGGGTCGCCGCCGAGCTCGGCGTCGTCGGGCACCTCGCGGTCGAACTCTTCGAGACCGGCGACGGCCGCATCCTCGTCAACGAGCTCGCGATGCGCCCGCACAACTCCGGGCACTGGACCCAGGACGGCGCGATCACCTCGCAGTTCGCCAACCACGTCCGGGCCGTCCTCGACCTGCCGCTCGGCGACCCGCGCCCGCGCGCCACCTGGACGGTCATGTCCAACGTCCTCGGCGGCGACTACCCGGACATGTACCAGGCGTATCTGCACTGCATGGCCCGTGACCCGCAGCTCAAGATCCACATGTACGGCAAGGACGTGAAGCCCGGCCGCAAGGTCGGACACGTCAACACCTACGGCGACGACCTGGCGGACGTGCGGGAGCGCGCCCGGCACGCGGCCGACTACCTGCGAGGAACGATCACCGAATGACTTCCCCCGCCTCCGCCGCGCCCGTCGTCGGCATCGTCATGGGCTCGGACTCCGACTGGCCCGTCATGGAAGCAGCGGCCAAGGCCCTCGACGAGTTCGAGATCCCGTACGAGGTCGACGTCGTCTCCGCCCACCGGATGCCGCGCGAAATGATCGCGTACGGGGAGAACGCGGCGGACCGCGGCCTCAAGGCGGTCATCGCGGGTGCGGGCGGCGCCGCCCACCTGCCCGGCATGCTGGCCTCCGTCACCCCGCTGCCCGTCATCGGTGTCCCGGTCCCGCTGAAGTACCTGGACGGCATGGACAGCCTGCTCTCCATCGTGCAGATGCCGGCCGGTGTCCCGGTCGCGACCGTCTCGGTCGGCGGCGCACGCAACGCGGGCCTGCTCGCCGCGCGCATCCTCGCCGCCCACGACAGCGAGCTGCTGGCCCGGATGCGGGAGTTCCAGCAGGAGCTGAACGACCAGGCGACGGAGAAGGGCAAGCGGCTGCGCAACAAGGTCGAGGGCAGCGACTCCTTCGGCTTCGGCAAGTAGCGGCAGAGGGGGAGGGCGACCATGGATCACAGCGCCGACAACATCGCGGACCACACTGCCGACCGCCTGGCGGAACGGCTCACCCGGGCCGGGGAACTGCTTGCCGAGTACCCCGTCGTCGACGGCCACAACGACCTGCCCTGGGCACTGCGGGAACAGGTCGGCTACGACCTGGACGCCCGGGACATCGCCACCGACCAGTCCGCCCACCTCCACACCGACATCCGGCGGCTGCGCGCCGGTGGCGTCGGCGCCCAGTTCTGGTCCGTCTACGTACGGTCCGACATGGCCGGTGACGCCGCCGTCAGCGCCACCCTCGAACAGATCGACGTGGTCGCCGAGCTACTGGACCGCCACCCCGCCGACCTGCGGCGTGCCCTGACCGCCGACGACATGGAGGCGGCCCGCGCCGAGGGCCGTATCGCCTCCCTGATGGGCGCCGAGGGCGGCCACTCCATCAACAACTCGCTGGGCACCCTGCGCGCCCTGCACACTCTCGGCGTCCGCTACATGACGCTGACCCACAACGACAACATCGCGTGGGCGGACTCGGCGACCGACGCACCGGGCGTCGGCGGACTCTCCCCGTTCGGCCACGAGGTCGTACGGGAGATGAACCGCACCGGCATGCTCGTCGACCTCTCGCACGTGGCGGCCACGACGATGCGCGACGCGCTCGCCACCTCCAGGGCGCCGGTGATGTTCTCGCACTCCTCGGCACGGGCGGTCTGCGACCACCCGCGCAACATCCCCGACGACGTCCTCGCGCAGCTCCCGGCCAACGGCGGCATCGCCATGGCGACCTTCGTACCGAAGTTCGTCCTGCCGGCCGCCGTCGCCTGGACCCGGGCCGCGGACGAGAACATGCGCGCCCACGGCCTGCACCATCTCGACACCACCTCGCAGGCGATGAAGATCCACGCCGCGTTCGAGGCGGCCAACCCGCGCCCGATGGCCACGGTGGCGACGATCGCCGACCACCTCGACCACATGCGTGAGGTCGCCGGGATCGACCACGTCGGTATCGGCGGCGACTACGACGGCACCGCGTTCCTCCCCGCCGGTCTGGAGGACGTCTCGGGCTACCCGAACCTGATCGCGGAACTCCTGGGCCGCGGCTGGTCCGCCGCCGACCTCGCCAAGCTCACCTGGCGCAACGCGGTACGGGTGCTGCGCGGCGCGGAGGACGTCGCCCGCGAGCTGCGTACACGGCGCGGCCCGTCCCACGCCACGATCGACGAACTCGACGCTCCCGAGGCCTAACAACGACCCGACAGCGGCCCGAGCGCTCCAAGGGAGGCGGCTCGGGCCCTCAACGGCTCAAGGCGGACCGGCGCTCAGCGGCCGGCCCATGAACCAGCGGCTCAGGCCCGGGGCCGGCCCATCGCCCGGTACGTCCAGCCCGCCTCGCGCCACACCGCACTGTCCAGCGCGTTACGGCCGTCCAGAATGATCCGGTGCGCCGCGGCCTCGCCCAGCGCCACCGCGTCCAGCTCACGGAACTCGTGCCACTCCGTCAGGTGCAGCACCACATCCGCGCCGCGCACGGCGTCCAGCGCCGACTCCGCGTATCCGAGCGTCGGGAAGAGCCGTCGGGCGTTGTCCATGCCCTTCGGGTCGTACACGGTGACCTGGCCGCCCTGGAGGTGGATCTGCCCGGCCACGTTCAGCGCGGGCGAGTCGCGTACGTCGTCCGAGTCCGGCTTGAACGCCGCACCCAGCACGCCCACCCGCTTGCCGAGGAACGAGTCGCCGCCCACGGCCTCCCGGGCCAGCTCCACCATGTGGCCGCGGCGCCGCATATTGATCGAGTCGACCTCGCGGAGGAACGTCAGCGCCTGGTCCGCGCCCAGCTCACCGGCGCGCGCCATGAACGCGCGGATGTCCTTGGGCAGACAGCCGCCGCCGAAGCCGATCCCGGCCCGCAGGAACTTGCTGCCGATCCGCTCGTCGTGGCCGATCGCCTCGGCGAGCTTCTTCACATCACCGTCGGCGGCCTCGCAGACCTCCGCCATGGCGTTGATGAACGAGATCTTGGTCGCCAGGAACGAATTCGCGGCGGTCTTCACCAGCTCGGCGGTCGGGAAGTCCGTCACCACGAAGGGCGACCCCTCCACGACCGGAACCGCGTACACCTCGCGCAGCAGCTTCTCGGCCCGCTCGCTCTCCACACCGACGACGATCCGGTCGGGGTGCAGGGTGTCCCTCACGGCGAAGCCCTCGCGCAGGAACTCCGGGTTCCAGGCCAGCTCGGCGTCCGTACCCACGGGCGCCAGCTCGGCCAGCCGCGCCGCGAGCCGGGCCGCGGAGCCCACCGGCACGGTCGACTTCCCGACGACCAGGGTGGGCCGGGTCAGCTGCGCCGCCAGCGACTCGAAGGCGCTGTCCACATAGGACATGTCGCAGGCGTACTCGCCGTGCTTCTGCGGGGTGTTCACGCAGACGAAGTGCACATCGCCGAAGGCACCCACCTCTTCCCACGAGGTGGTGAACCGCAGCCGGCCGCTGGATCCCTCGATGCCCGCGACGTGCTTGCGGAGCAGCTCCTCCAGACCCGGCTCGTACATCGGGACCTTGCCGGCGCTCAGCATCTCGATCTTCTCGGGCACGACATCGAGCCCGAGCACTTCGAAGCCGAGCTCCGCCATGGCCGCGGCGTGGGTGGCGCCGAGGTAGCCGGTGCCGATCACAGTGATCCTGAGGGCCATGAAGTGCTCCTGGGAGATGCGGACGGACGTGCGGTGAACGAGCATAGTCGTGCCCCCTGACGCCCTGTTTTACCGGTCTTGCGGACCCCTGTCGCGTAGCTCACGTACGGCTCGCATAGGTCTTTGCGGGGCACGGCGCCTAAAATTGGGTTACTTAACGGTAGTTAGCATCCCTGGGGAGTGAGAGTCTTGGCGGGTTCCACCGATTTCGACCTGTACCGTCCGGCCGAGGAGCACGACATGCTCCGCGAGACGGTCCGTGCGCTCGCCGAGGCGAAGATCGCCCCGTTCGCGGCGGCGGTCGACGAGGAGGCCCGCTTCCCGCAGGAGGCGCTGGACGCCCTGGTCGCCTCCGACCTGCAGGCCGTGCACGTCCCCGAGGAGTACGGCGGCGCCGGTGCCGACGCCCTCGCCACCGTGATCGTGATCGAGGAGGTGGCCCGCGTCTGCGCCTCCTCCTCCCTGATCCCGGCCGTGAACAAGCTCGGCTCGCTCCCGGTGATCCTCTCCGGCTCCGAGGCGCTGAAGAAGAAGTACCTGGGCCCGCTCGCCAAGGGCGACGCGATGTTCTCGTACTGCCTCTCCGAGCCCGACGCGGGCTCCGACGCCGCCGGCATGAAGACCAAGGCCGTCCGCGACGGCGACTTCTGGGTCCTCAACGGCGTGAAGCGCTGGATCACCAACGCGGGTGTCTCCGAGTACTACACGGTGATGGCCGTCACCGACCCGACCAAGCGCTCCAAGGGCATCTCGGCGTTCGTCGTCGAGAAGTCGGACGAGGGCGTCTCCTTCGGCGCCCCGGAGAAGAAGCTCGGCATCAAGGGTTCCCCGACCCGCGAGGTCTACTTCGACAACGTCCGGATCCCCGCCGACCGCATGATCGGCGAGGAGGGCACCGGCTTCGCCACGGCGATGAAGACCCTGGACCACACCCGCATCACGATCGCGGCGCAGGCCCTCGGCATCGCGCAGGGCGCCCTCGACTACGCCAAGGGTTACGTCCAGGAGCGCAAGCAGTTCGGCAAGCCGATCGGCGACTTCCAGGGTGTCCAGTTCATGCTCGCCGACATGGCCATGAAGCTGGAGGCGGCCCGCCAGCTCACCTACTCGGCCGCCGCCAAGTCCGAGCGCCTCGACGGCGACCTGACGTTCTTCGGCGCCGCGGCCAAGTGCTTCGCCTCCGACGTCGCGATGGAGATCACCACGGACGCGGTCCAGCTGCTCGGCGGCTACGGCTACACGCGGGACTACCCGGTGGAGCGGATGATGCGCGACGCCAAGATCACGCAGATTTATGAAGGCACGAATCAGGTCCAGCGCATAGTCATGGCGCGGAACCTGCCGTAACCCGGCGGGATCTCCCGACTCGTCGTCCGTTCCGAACGGGTTGCGTACATTGACCGGCCCCCGGCTCCCTGCCGGGGGCCGATCGCGTTTCCCCGGCACAGCGGGTTCGTGGACGCTGCGGGAGCGGTGGCTCGCGATGGCGTAACTTCCCTGTCCATGACCGACATCGACAAGCTCACCGGCCTGTTCGAAGCGCTGGGGGCCGACGACGCACCGGACTGGGCCGACTCGGAAGTCGAGGAGAACATTCCGCAGCTCGCCCGCTACCGGTTCCTGCGCAAGGTCTGGCAGGACATCGACGCCTGGAGCTCGGCGGCACCCGACTGGGTCGAGGTGTACCGGAAGGAGGGCCTCGCGGGCGGTGCCGTCGAGCGGGCGGTGCGGCTCGGGCTGACCGCCGGTGAACTGGGCGAGATAGCCCGCGAGGTGGCGAAGGAGACCGCGTTCGGCCTGCTCTACAGCCTGGCCGATTCGACGGACGGCGATCTTCCGCCCGACGTCGAGGAACAGTTGCCCGGCTGGTGCCTGGCGGAGCTGTCCCCGCAGGGCAAGCCCACAGGACGGATTCTGGATGCGCTGTACGAGGACCTGGACGAGCTCGAACCGCAGGGACCTGTGGAAGGTGTGCGGTGACCGCGTTCGATCTGAGTGAGCGACGGATCTGGGACGGCCGCGCCGAAGCCTACGCGCGCACCTTCGCGGGCCTGTGCGCCCACCCCGTGCCCGCGCTGCTGGACGCGGCCGGGGTCGGTACCGGGACACAGGTGCTCGATGTGGGGTGCGGCAGTGGCAGCGTGACGGTGGCGGCCGTCGGGCGCGGTGCCGTCGCACGGGCCGTGGACGCCGAACCCGGCATGGTCGAGGCGACCCGCCGGGCCGCGCCCGGAGTCGATGTCCGACTCGGTCGGCTGCCCGAACTTCCTTACCAGGATGGCGAGTTCGACGCGGTTGTGGCGAACTTCGTGCTCAACCACGTGGGCCGTCCGGCGGCCGCCATCGAGGAGCTGCGCCGGATCACCCGTCCCGGCGGCCGGGTCGCGGTCACCATCTGGCAGGTGCCGAGCGCCGCCGGGCAGGCACTGGTGGGACGGGCCGCGCAGGCGGCGGGGCTGACCCGCCCGCAGTGGCTGGCCACGGTCGAAGCCGAGCACAACTTCCCGCGCACCCCGGAAGGGCTGGGTGCGCTGATGTCGGCGGCCGGCCTCGGAGACGTACGGGCCGAGGCCCTCGCATGGGATCACCACGTAGGCGCGGAGGACTGGTGGGCCGGCCCCGCGTCCGGGGTCGCCGAGATCGGGCAGCTGGTCAACAGCCGGGGGCCGGAAGGAGTGGCCGCGGCCAAGCGGGAGTACGACGTGCTGTGCGCCGAATTCGCCAAGGGGGACGGCGAGTTGGCTCTGCCGCACGTGGCGCTGCTGGCACGGGGGAGCGTGTAGCGGCGGCGGGCCGCGGTCGCACGTGCGGTGACGACCGTGGCGTGCGGCAGGGCCCGGTCGGCGAACCGTCCGGGCCCGGCTTCTGTCTGCCGTCAGTTGCCGGAGACGGTGACCTTCTCGTCGTCGTTGAGCTGCTGCACCAGCTGCTTGACCTTGGCCTTGTCCCAGACCAGGTTCCCGCCGGTGCTGCCCGAGATCGGCATGTTCATCGACTTGCCGTCACCGCCCGTGACGCCCTTCATCGCGAAGAACATGTTGCCCAGGTCCCACAGCGACATGTCCTTGTCGACGATGAGGGTGTCGAGACCGGCGCCCATCGTCGGATACAGCTTGAACGGGTTGAGGATGGTGGACGGCGTCGCCGTCTGGCTCGCCAGCGCCGCGAGGAACTTCTGCTGGTTCTTCGTACGGTCCAGGTCGCTGCGCGCGAACGCGTACCGGGTCCGTACGAAAGCGAGCGACTGCTCGCCGTTCAGGGTCTGCTTGCCGGCCTGGAAGTCGGCGCCGGAGTTCTTGTCCTTGAACGCCTTGGGGATGTCGAGTTCCACCCCGCCGATCGCGTCCACGATCTTGGCGAAGCCGCCGAAGCCGATCTCGACGTAGTGGTCGATGTGCAGTCCGGTATTGAACTCGACCGTGCGGACCAGCAGCTCCGGGCCGTCCTCCGCGTACGCGGCGTTCAGCTTCACCATGCGGCCCGTGCCCTTGAAGGTCTTGCCGGATTCCGAGCCGACGAAGGTGGGGATCTCGACGTTCGAGTCACGCGGCAGGGAAACCAGCGTCGGGCCGTTCGATCCGTCGTGCAGGATCATCATCGAGTCGGTCCGCTTGCCCTCGGCGGAGCCGGTGTGGAGCCTCTTCTTGTCATCGGCCGACATGCCCGCGCGGCTGTCGGAACCGACGATCAGATAGTTGGTGCCGTCGCCCTCGCCGGGACGCTCGATCACCTTGGAGAGGTCGACCTCGCGCTTCAGCTTGGAGTCGGCCCAGAAGTACGTGCTGATGGAGACGGCCAGCACCACGACCACGAGGGTCAGCGCGCCTATCTTTATTCGACGGCGCCAGTCCGGTGCGGGCCGGCCCTGGACGTAACCGCCGTCACCGCCGCCGTACCCCCGGCCGCCGCCGTTGCCGCCGCCGTAGACCTGACCGTTGCTGTAACCGTTGTCGTACCCAGCGTTGTCGTCATAGCCGTCGGCGTACCGCGGCGGCTCCGGACGGCGCTGCTGCGGCGGCGCCGGATACTGCCGCGGCGGCGCCGGGCGCTGCGGCGGCGGTGCGGGGTGCCGCTGGACGTGCCGCATCACACGGGCACCTTCGGGCTGGGCGTTGTCACTGCCCCGTCCGTAGCGGTCGTCGCGGTTGTCGTCGGTCCATCCACCGGGCCTGTCGCTCATGCGGACCAGTGTGCAGGCCGGACCTGTCGGTATTACAGGGGGTGTGAGATATCGGGCCTGGGCTGTTGCCAAGCTGATGCAATGTCCGCGGCGTACGGCCCCCGCATAAGGGCGCATGGCCCCCGCATAAGGTGGACGGCATGACAGATCAGGCCCCGCGCCCGGAGGGCGATATTCCGGGCAAGCCGACCGCGGCGTCCCGGACCACCCTCAGCCACATCATGACCGGCAGTGACACCAACCTGCTGGGCACCGTGCACGGCGGCGTGATCATGAAACTCGTCGACGACGCGGCGGGCGCCGTGGCCGGACGGCACTCCGGCGGCCCCGCGGTGACGGCCTCGATGGACGAGATGGTCTTCCTGGAGCCGGTCCGTGTCGGTGACCTTGTTCACGTCCGCGCGCAGGTGAACTGGACCGGCCGCTCCTCGATGGAGGTCGGCGTCCGGGTCATGGCCGAGCGGTGGAACGAATCGACCCCCGCCCAGCAGGTCGGCAGCGCGTACCTGGTGTTCGCGGCGGTCGACGGGGACGGCAAGCCGCGCCCCGTACCGCCCGTGATCCCGGAGACGGAGCGCGACAAGCGGCGCTACCAGGAGGCGCAGATCCGGCGTACGCACCGCCTCGCCCGGCGCCGCGCGATCAAGGAACTGCGCGAGAAGCGCATCGCGGACGGCATCGACGTCGACTGACGGCAGGCCCCGGGTCCGGCGTGGGCCCCGGTGGCCGCCGCCCCAGGGCATCGCCCCGCACGGGGCACCGCCCCCTACGGGCACACCACCTGGTCGCCCGTGACCGTGCCGAACTCGCCCCCGTGCCTCGCCTCCGCCTGCACCCGCTCCACCTTGCCGAAATTCTCGCCCGCGGTCACCTTCATCGTCTTGCCCTGCCCCGTGACCGCCCGCAGCTCGGCCCCCGGCAGAGCTGCCGTCAGGGTCTTCGCCGACCGGTCCCACCGCGGGTCGTACTCGACCAGCGTGTGCTTCAGGCTGCGCGGCTCCGCGTTGAGCGGGGCCCGTGTCGTGACGAAGCCGGTGGCGCGCAGTGCGTCGTCGACCCTTCTGCCGAGTCCGTCCTGCACGGTTCCGTTGTAGACCTGGACGCGGATCTCACCCGGTGCGACATCGACCGGCTTCGCCACCGGCGCGTTCGGCGGTTTCGAAGCGAGCGGCTTGTCCTCGCGCAGCGCCTCGAAGAGCCTCTTCGACTTTTCCGGGTCCCATTTGACCGTCGAGCCGATGCCCTTGACCGGGAAGGAGGGATCGCTGATCGGTACGGAGGCGAACTCGGACGACGCCGGGGTGAAGCCGCGCATCGCCTGGCCGAGGTCCAGCAGCTGGTCCGTGCCGAACCCCCGATCCGCCCGGACCGAACGGAGCATCGTCGACGCGACGTCCCGGAACTTCACCGGGTTCATCAGCACACCGCTGCTCGTCGCGCGCTTGATCAGCGACGCGAGGAACCTCTGCTGGCGCTGCATCCGGCCCAGGTCGGCGGCCGCGTCGATATGGCGTGAGCGCACGTAGCGAAGCGCCTGCCCGCCGTCCAGCCAGTGGGTGCCCGCGGCCAGATCGAGTCCGGTGTACGAGTCCTTCATCGGCCGGGCCGTGCAGATCTGCACCCCGCCGAGGGTGTCCACCGTCTTCATGAAGCTGGTGAAGTCGACCTCCAGGTAGTGATCGACCTTGACACCGGTCAGGCGCTCGACCGTCCGTACGGTCAGACTCGGGCCGCCCTCCGCATAGGCGGCGTTCAGCTTCACCGAATGCGCGGCGCGCTCGGCGCCGGTGGCCGGGTCCCGGCGCTCGGGGAGCTCGGTGTAGGTGTCGCGTGGCAGCGAGACGATGGTCGCGCGTTCCCTGTCCGCCGACAGGTGCACCAGCATGATCGTGTCGGTGCAGTGGCAGGGCGCACCGCCCAGCCGGTACTTCCGCTTCTCCTCCCGGCCGACCTTGTCGCGGCCGTCGGTGCCGACGAGCAGCAGATTCATGCCGTTGCCGGCCCGCGGCCGGTTCTTCATGTCCTTGAACGGGTCGACCCGGTCGATCCCGGTCTCCAGGCTGGTCACGACCGCATGACCGATCCCGCCTGCCCCGAGCACCAACACGGACAGACTGGTCGCCACCCGCATGCCCCAGCGGGGCCGCTCGTCCTGCTTTCTCGACCTGCGCTGCGGGGGAGTGGCGTGGCGGCGCGGCGGACGGGGGGAGCTGTGCGGTGTGGGCACGGGGGGACCTCCGCGGTGCATGGGGGACCGTTCGCACAGTAGGTCCATACGATCACCACTCCGGGAAGCGACCCGGTGGCGCGCGCCCGTGTCCCCCATTCGCGGTAACGTGGCGGCCGAATAACGCCGCCTCCTGGGGTGCGAACCCCCGGCGCCCCCGAGGACCCCCCGAGGACCACATGTCTGCCGCGCAGTGCCCCGCCGTCTCCGTGATCATGCCGGTGCTCAATGAGGAACGCCATCTCAGGAACTCCGTCCGGCACATCCTCGAGCAGGAGTACGCCGGTGAGATGGAGGTCGTGATCGCGCTCGGCCCGTCCACGGACCGTACGGACGAGATCGCCGCTGAGCTCGTACGCGAGGACTCCCGGGTGCACACGGTGCCGAACCCGACCGGCCGCACCCCGGCAGCGCTCAACGCCGCGATAAAGGCCTCCTCACACCCCATCGTGGTGCGGGTCGACGGCCACGGAATGCTCTCGCCGAACTACATCGCGACCGCCGTCCGGCTCCTGGAGGAGACCGGCGCGCAGAACGTCGGCGGCATCATGCACGCCGAGGGCGAGAACGCCTGGGAGGACGCCGTCGCCGCGGCCATGACGTCGAGGATCGGCGTCGGCAACGCGGCCTTCCACACCGGCGGCCAGGCGGGCCCGGCCGAGACCGTCTACCTGGGGGTCTTCCGCCGAGAGGCGCTGGAGAAGGCGGACGGCTACAACGTGGAGTTCATCCGCGCCCAGGACTGGGAGCTGAACTTCCGGATCCGCGAGGCGGGCGGGCTGATCTGGTTCTCGCCGGAGCTGAAGGTGCAGTACCGGCCGCGTCCCTCGGTGAAGGCCCTCGCCAAGCAGTACAAGGACTACGGCCGCTGGCGCCACGTCGTCGCCCGCTACCACGCCGGTTCGATCAACCTGCGCTACCTGGCCCCGCCGACCGCCGTCTGCGCGATCGCGGCGGGCATCGTCGTCGGCGCGGCCGTCACCCCGTGGGCCTTCGTCGTCCCGGCCGGTTACGCCGCGGCCATAGTCGCCGGGTCCCTCCCGGCGGGCAAGGGCCTGCCGCTGAAGGCACGGCTGCAGATCCCGGTGGCGCTGGCCACCATGCACATGTCCTGGGGCTACGGCTTCCTGACCAGCCCGCGCTCTCTGGCGAAGAAGGTCATGGCCGGCCGCCGCCCGGTGGTTACCGTGTAAGTGAGGACACCGTGGGGGCCCTCCGATGTGCCGGAAGGCCCCCACAGTGCGTTGTACCCGGTTCGGAGCTACCAGCCGAAACCTGGCTGAATGTCCATGCAGGCCGTTTCGTCGTCGCCGTTGAGGGCACGTGCGCTCTTCGGCGTCTTCTCCTCGGCACTGGGGGCGGGATAGGGCCCGCTCTCGCGCCAGTCGGCCCCCACGGTCAGCGTGATGCCCGAGACGGCGGTCGACTTCTTCACCGCCGTCAGCGGGATGCCGAGCGCCTTGGCGACGGCCTGGGCGTTGCCCTCCACGTCCTCGCTCGGGAAGAGCACCCCGGTCCGCGCCGCTGCGTCGGTGTTCTGCACGTCGACCGTGGCCTGGGCGAAGCCCTTCCCGGCCAGCAGCTTCTTGATCGCCGAGGCGCGTCCCTCGACCGGGTACTCGGTGTCGGTACGGGTCCCGTTGCGAATACTGACCGGAATCTCGGCGACGGGGGCCGTGGGCTCCTTGGCGGCCGGAGCCTTGCGCTTGGACGCCTTGCCATCGAGCGGGATGTCGTCGCGGACCATCTGGAACAGCTGGTCCGCGTCGACGGGCTTGGGGAGCACGCGGCCGTTGTTCGCACCCGTTCCGTAGACGTTCGGCATCGTCGTCATCGTGATGCGCTTGGTGGGGACCTTCTGGAGCTCGCCCGCGAGGTCGTACAGCTTTTTGACCGTGTCGATACCCTTGTCGACGGTCAGCGCGGAGGTCGCCGCCTCGGCGAGGCCCGTCAGCTTGCTGGGGTCGGTGAGCTTGGTGCCCTTGCGCAGCTCACGGACCATCGAGTTCATGTACATGTGCTGGGCGTGCGTACGGCCGAGGTCGGTGCCGTCCTCGAAGCCGTAGCGAGTCCGCAGCCACTGGAGGGCCTGCTTGCCCTTGACCTTCGTGGTGCCCTCCTCCAGCTTCAGTCCGGAGCCCTTGCCGTCGCTCGTGTGGGAGTAGACGTTGCCCTTGACACAGACCGGGACGCCGCCGATCGCGTCGGCCATCGAGACCACACCGGAGAAGTCGATCATCATGAAATGGTCGATGGTGATGCCGGTGAGCTCGTACCAGGTGGCCACGGTGCACCCGGGGCCGCCACGGCCGAGGGTCTCGTTGGTCATTGCCGGACTCGTGGTGGCCGGGTAGACGTGCCCCGACTTCGGATCGGTGCAGTTCGGGATCTTCAGCAGCGTGTCGCGCGGCATGCTGATCACCGACATGTTGCTTCGGTCCGCGGAGAGATGGAGCAGCATCTGCACATCGGCGAGGGGCGGCGCCCCGAAGGTGTCCTTGGCCCCGCCGAGTTTCTGGTTCTCTTTGGAGTCCCGTGCGTCCGAGCCGATGAGCAGGATGTTCAGCGGGGTCTGACCGGCGGCGTTGGCCTTGTGCTCGGTCATCTTCTTGTCGCCGAGCGTCAGGTCCGCCTTCTTGAGGTTCCCGTTCAGGTGCTGGTAGTAGAGGTATCCGGCGCCGGCGCCGGCGAGTATGACCACAGCGAGAACCCAGGCGATCCAGCGCAGTATGCGGCGCTTCCCGCGTCGGCCGTGCCGGTGTGACTGCCCGCGGCGGCGCCCGGCGCGGCCGGGGTCCGGGCGGTCCCGGTCCCCGGCGCCGCCGCTGTTCCGCCGGCCGTCCCGTCCGCTGTCGTGCCCGTCGTCGGGACCGGCCGACGGGCCGTCGTCGTACAGGCCGTCGTCCCAGCCGAGTTGTCCGGCATGCCGGACGCGTGGTCGCGTTCCCTCCCCGGGTGTGCTGCTCCGTCCCACCAGGTCCCCCCTGCTGCTCAGACTCTCGGAATGGCGCAGTGACCCCGTGTCACTTGGCGCACACTGCCTTGTCGGCGTTTGCCAGCGGTATGTCGTCCGGCACCTTTGCCGGTCCGGTGACGGGCACACCTGCGCCCTTGAAGTCCGCACCCAGGGTCAGGACCATCGCCTGGAGCCCCTCGGCGTCCGTGGTGCCCATCTTCAGGGCCGAGCCGGGCAGCCCCATCATCGCGGCGAGTGCCCGGGCCTGGTCGGCCTGGTTCGGTGCGTACTCGAGCGTCGTCTTGGAGATCTTCTCCGGGGCGTTGGCCTTGTTCGTCGACTTGAGTACGCCTTGCTCGTTCTGCAGCCAGGTGACCGTCTCCTGGGCGGCGCCCGCCCGGTCGCCACCGTTGAGGACATCGACCCGTACGTCGGTGGCAGCGGCCTTGGTGCCCTTGAGCAGCGCGTCCTGCTTGCTCTGGGCGGCCTTCTTCTGCTTCTTCACCTCGGTCAGCGAGGTGTCCTCGCGCATCATCTGGAACAGCGGGTCGGACTTGGCCTTGTTGAGCACCACCGTCGCATGGACCTTCTCGGCCGGGTTGTCTATCACCGGGGCCGTTACGAAGGTGATGTTCTTCGTGTCGATCTTGCCGAGTTCCTTGGCGAGCGAGGTCAGCTTCTTTATCGAGCCGATGCCCTTGTCGACCGTCAGCGCCTTGGTCGCCGCGTCCGCCAGGCTGTACATCTTCGTCGGACTGCTCAGCGTGTCGTCCGACTTCATCTGCCGGATCATCGAGCCGATGAACTGCTGCTGGACCTTGATCCGGTCCAGGTCGCTCTGATTGCCGAAGCTGTGCCGGGTCCGCACGAACGCCAGCGCGTCCTCGCCCTGGATCTTGCTCTCGCCCGCCGGGAGATCGAGGTGCGAGTCGGGGTCCTTGACCGGGTGGGCCAGACACACCTTGACGCCGCCGACCGCCGTGGTCAGTTCCTTGACCGCGTTGAAGTCGACCATCATGAAGTGGTCGGGCTTCACGCCGGTAATCTCCTCGACCGTACGCATGGTGCAGCCCGGGTCGCGGCCTTCCTGACCGAGGCTGACGTTGAACCGGATGTTCTGGGTGCCCGGGATGACCTTGTCCGAACCGTCCGGCTGCCTGGTGGTGCAGTCCGGGATGTCGGTGATCAGGTCGCGGGGGATGCTCAGCGCCGTGGCGTTGGTCCGGTCCTTGGACACGTGGAAGAGGATGTTGGTGTCGGCGTGGCCGGGGCTGCTCTTGTCGCCGTACCCCTCATTGCCCTTACCGGTCCGCTTGTCGGTGCCGATGACCAATATGTTGAGGGGCGCGTTGGCGGTGATGACGTCCTTGTTGCCGGCGTCGCCGATGTCCACGGAGTTCAGGTTGCCGTTGAAGTGCTGGTACAGCGCGTACCCGCCCACCGACAGGCCGACCAGCACGAAGGCCATCACGCCGCCCGTCCAGAGCAGCGCCTTCTTGCGGCGGGCCTTCGGCTGCTTGCGCTTGCGCCGACCGGCGGAGTCGGGACCGGAACCCTCCTGACCGCGCGGGCCATTGGCACGGCGACCACGCTGCGCGGGCACCGGCCCCCGGCCCTCGCCGTTCCGTCCACCGCTTCTGCGCTCGCCGCCGCCCTCATGCGCCGTGCCTCTGCGCCCGGAACCACGCGGGCCCGACGCACTCGGCGTGCGGTGTGAATCCCCTCCGGATTGGGGCAGTCGCAATTCGTAATCGCCGGTCTGCGGGTTGAGGACCCACTGGTCTGCGGGGTCGATTTCGTCCGCCCGCCCACGGCTTTGCGCATCCACGGTTGTTTGAGTCCTCCGTCGGTGCCACGCGAGGCGCCATCCCCCGAGAGGCGCTCGATCTTTCGCTCCAGCAGTGCGCGACCTGACGGTCGGAAGCACCGGATCGCGTCACACTATCCGCCCGGTTCGGTGTCAAGCGACGAGCGTGACACATTCCACGGCCCTTACAACCGGTCATACTGCTCATTACGCTCCGATTGTCGGTGCCTACTTGGGAATTGCTTTACTGCTTGCACAGGTCGGTGGCCGCATTGCTGCCTGAATAGGTCGGTGTGGGCGTCGGACTCATGGAGTCCGCGCTGTCCGAATTCTTGCCCTTTTTGTGTTTCAGGTCATCCGCCGGGACCACTGCGACAGGGGTGTCCTCGCGCAGCCGCTTGAAGAGCTTGTTGGCCTCGGGCTGGACAAGTTCGTCCCGGTTCGGGTCGGCAGCGTACGGCTGTCGAGGAACTGTCAGGAATTGCACCTTTTTGGTCGGTACGTTGCGCATGCCGCGCACCAGCTCGTACAGGTCCTTGAGGCTGTCCAGGCCCGGGTCCGTGGTCAGCGACTTGGTGGCCGCGTCCAGTACCGGATAGAGCCGGGTCGGGTTGAGCAGGACACCGTTGCTCTGCATCTTGTTCACCAGGGCGCCGAGGAATCTCTGCTGGCGTTCCATCCGGTCGGTGTCGCTGCCGTTGCCGATGGATTTGCGGGCCCGTACGTACCCCAGTGCCTCCTCGCCGTCGAGTTTCTGGCGTCCCGCGCGGAGCTTCAGGTGCGCGTCCGAGTCGTCGATCGGCTCCTTGAGGCAGATCTCGACGCCGTGCACCGCGTCGACCATGTCCTTGAAGCCGTTGAAGTCGACGACCATGTGGTGGTCGATGCGAATGCCCGTCATCCGCTCGACCGTGCGGATCGTGCAGGCGGTGCCGCCGAATTGGAAGGCCCAGTTGAATTGGGCGAATTGTTTCCTGGTGGGCTTTCCGTCCGCTTGGTGGCAACTGGGGATTTCCGCCATCAGGTCGCGCGGGATGGACATGGCCGTGGCGCTCTTCCGGTCCGCGGCGAGGTGCAGCAGGATCGTGGTGTCGGAGCGCTGGCTGCTGCCGTAGGAGCGGCCGTACTTGCGGTTGTCGCCGGTGCGGCTGTCGGAACCGATGAGCAGGATGTTCTCCGCGTCGTGCACGACGGACACGGGGCGTTCCTTTTCGTACACCCGCAGTTCGGCGGCCGCGGACGTATCGGTCCTGATGTTGCTGTCGAGCTTCCTGTACAGCCACCAGCCGCCGCCCGCGGCGACCAGGACGAAGAGTGACGTGGCGAGCGCAGCCCAACGCAGCCAGCGGTGTCTGCGCTCGGCGGGGACGTCCGGGTCGAGTGGCTCCTCAGGGCGGCCTTCGCCTTCCGGCCCGTCCTGAGAGCTGCCGTCGCCCCGAGAGCCGCCCTCGCCCTGAGACTCGTCCCTGTCCTGCGACTCGTCGCTGTGCCCGTCCTGGTCCGCGGCCGAGCGGTCGGGGTCGGCCGGCGTGCCGGCGCTTTCGGTCACGTCTGCGTCCATCCTTCACGTTCGGCGGCGCGCTGGGCCGCCGGTTGCAGGAGTAGACGGCTGAACCTCACGCTTGGTTGTGCCCAGGGATTCGTCTTGACCGGGCCGGGCTCGCGGGGCCCGGCCCGGTCAAGACGGAAGACCCCAGGGCCTGAGTGGTCTGTACCGCCGATGATGTACCGGAGTTGATGCGCAGGTCCGGGGGCTCGGCCCGCTGTGGGCCGGACGAGTGGCCGTCAGCGGGCTTGTCACACCGCGGTGTTGGTGACTCGCTCGCTCTCGACGCGCTTGGCGAGTCCGCCCTCGTCCAGCTGCCCCAGATGTCGGCACAGGACCACGGAGCCGCCGGCGGCCAGCGGGGCGAAGAGCCCGGCGCTGAGTCCGTCCCAGCTGTCGTACGTGCGCCCCGTCAGCAGTCGCGATCCGGGCGTCAGCCCCAGCTCCACGGCGTCCTCGCGGGCGCGCGCGACCAGTTGCGCCGCCGTCAGCCCGAGCCCGCCGACGGTCAGCGCGGGCGCGTCCGGGTCCACCGGCGCGTACGGCGCGAACCGGTCGCCCTGGCTCGGCACCTCCACGGCATAGTCCGCGAACCCTTCGGGGGGCTGCGGGAACCGGCCGCCCAGCGGGCGCAGGGCCAGAGCGATCCGTTCGCCGCGGCAGGCGCGTGCGGCGTCCAGCGTGTCCGGACCGGTGACGACGAGGTCGGCGGCGGCGGGGTCGCCCTGCACATCGGCGACGACGCCGACCGAGGAGCAGGCGAGCAGCCAGACCGCGGACTGCCAGTGCGCGGGGAGCAGGAGGGCGAGCCGGTCCCCGGGTTCCGCGGCCAGGTCTCCCTGCAGCAGGTTGGCGGTCTTGGCCACCCAATTGGCGAAGGTGGCCACCGACAGTTCGACCCGTTCTCCGGTGGCGTCGTCGTAGAAAGTGACCATGGGGCGGGCCGGGTCCGCGGCGAGCGCGGAACGCAGCAGGTCGGCAGGGGTGCGGTCGCTGGCGTTCATCCGCGCAAGGGTACGCGGCGGTGCCGGGCGGGGCCTGATGCCACAGGCATCGGGTACACCGGTTCGGCAGACGGCCCGTCAATTGTCCTGAGATACCCCGGTAGCCGTCGTTGTCGCATTGTGGTCAATATCATTCGTATGCGTGCCTTCATCACATCTGCCATTGGTGTCACCTGTTCGGCAGTCCTTGTGCTGCCGAACGCCGCGCCCGCGGGCGCCGCCCCCGACACCTCCGCCACCGCAGCGACCGAGGCCGCCGATCCCGCGGAAGTGCCCGGGTCGACGCAGTCCCTGCCGCTGTCGCCACTGCCCGACGCGTCCACGCGGGCGACCGACGCCCCCAGCGGCACCGCCGAGGCCAATGCCGTACAAGGTCTGTCTCGACGCGACGTCCACCCCTTCTCATTGGTCGGCGTCGTCTGGGACGACGCCGACGTCGAACTCCACGGCGCCGTCGAGGTCCGCACCCGCGCCATCGGCTCCGATCGCTGGTCCGACTGGCAGGACCTGGAGACCCACAATGCCGAGCACGCCGCCGACCCCGGGACAGCCGAGCGTGACTCCGGGACCGTCCGCGGCTCCACCGCTCCGCTCTGGGTCGGCAACTGCGACGGCGTCGAGGTCCGGGTCATCCCGGAGGTGCCCGACGCCCATGACCGGGCCACCGCCCGCGTACCGCTGCCCGAAGGCCTGCGGCTCGAACTCGTCGACCCCGGCGAGGACCCGCAGCAGTCGCCCGTGGCAGGCACCGACGAAGGCGACTTCGAAGCCGCAGGTGCCGAGTTCGCGGGCGTCGGGTCCGGCAGCGGCCTCGCGACATCTCTCCAGGCGTCCCTTCAGGGATCCGCCCGGACATCTCTCCAGGCATCCGGCCAAGGCCGCGTCCTGCCCGCACTGAGCAAGGCGCAGACCGAGACGGAGAGCGAGGCCGAGGCCGGTGTCGCGCCGGGCAGCAAGCCGTACATCGGCCCCCGCCCGACCATCATCACCCGCAAGGGCTGGGGAGCCGACGAGAAGCTCCGCGAGAAAGCCTTCGCGTACACGAAGAGCGTCAAGGCGGCTTTCATCCACCACAGCGCCACGGGCAACAAGTACACGTGCTCCCAGGCGCCGTCGGTCCTTCGTGGTATCTACCGCTACCACGTCAAGAGCAGTGGCTGGCGCGACCTCGGCTACAACTTCGCCGTCGACAAGTGCGGAAACATCTACGAAGGACGTGCCGGGGGCGTGACGAAGGCGGTCCAGGGCGCGCACACTCTCGGTTTCAACACCGACAGCATGGGAATTGCCGTGCTCGGCACCTTCACCACGTCCGACCCGCCCGCCGCCGCGGTGAACGCCGTCGCGAAGCTCACCGCCTGGAAACTCGGCCTGTTCGGCGCCAACCCGAGCTCCAGGACCACCCTCGTGTCGGGCGGCGGAAACCGGTTCAAGAAGGGAACAAAGGTCAAACTCAACGTCATCTCCGGACATCGGGACGGCTTCGTAACCGAATGCCCTGGAACCCGTCTCTACAAGAAGCTCGGCTCGACCCGGACCAGCTCTGCCCACCTGCAAGGCCGCTGACGGCCCGTGCGGCTCCGGCGGGGCCCCGGACGGCCGGGCCGCCGACCGGGGGAGATCCGACCGGTCTGCTTACACTGGCCAGCCGAAACCAGGCCAGGCCCCAGCAGGAAGCAGAGACAGTGCTGTGACAGAGGCAAAAGAAGCGATTCTCCTGGTCGGTGGCAAAGGCACTCGACTGCGCCCGCTCACGGTGCACACTCCGAAGCCGATGGTTCCGGCGGCCGGCGTCCCGTTCCTGACGCACCAACTGGCGCGGGCGAGGGCCGCCGGGGTCGAGCACATCGTCCTCGCCACGTCGTACCTGGCGGAGGTCTTCGAGCCGCACTTCGGCGACGGTTCGTCACTCGGCCTCCACATCGAGTACGTCACCGAACGCGAACCGCTCGGCACCGGCGGGGCCATCCGCAATGTGGCGTCCCGCCTCGTCTCCGGACCGGACGAACCCGTCCTCATCTTCAACGGCGACATCCTCACCGGCCTCGACATCCGGGCGCTGGTCACCTCGCACGCCACGTCCGGAGCGGACGTCTCGCTGCACCTCACCCGGGTCGAGGACCCGCGTGCCTTCGGCCTCGTACCGACGGACGACACCGGCAGGGTCACCGCGTTCCTGGAGAAGCCGCAGACGCCCGAAGAGATCGTCACCGACCAGATCAACGCGGGGGCGTACATCTTCCGCCGGTCGGTCATCGACACCATCCCGGCCGACCGCCCGGTCTCCGTGGAGCGCGAGACCTTCCCCGGACTGCTCGCCTCCGGTGCACATCTCCAGGGCATGGTCGACTCCACGTACTGGCTGGACCTCGGCACCCCGCAGGCGTTCGTACGCGGCTCCGCAGACCTGGTCCTCGGCCGCGCCCCGTCCCCGGCCGTCCCCGGACGGTGCGGCGACCGGCTCGTCCTGCCGACGGCCTCCGTCGCACCCGACGCCAAACTCAGCGGCGGTACGGTCATCGGCGAAGGCGCCCTGATCGGCGCGGGCGTCCGGATCGACGGCTCCGCGGTGCTGGCCGGCGCGGTCGTCGAACCCGGCGCCGTGATCACGGACTCCCTGGTCGGAGCCGGTGCCAGGATAGGCAGCCGTACGGTGCTGGCCGGCGCGGTCGTCGGCGACGGCGCACAGGTCGGCGCCGACAACGAACTGCGCGACGGCGTGCGCATCTGGTGCGGGGCGACTCTGCCCGACGCGTCCGTGCGCTTCTCGTCGGACGAATGACGGGCCCCCGCGGCGCGTACGCTCAGTAGGTATCCCCGACGACCGAGGACCTCACCCGTGGCAGGACGATTCGCCCCCCGCAGCGCCCCGAGCAGGTCCGTCCCGCGCCAGGCCGCAGCGGACGACGCGCCGCAGGCACCGGGGGCATTGCACCGACCGGAGGCACAACAGGCACCCGGGGCACAGCAGGCACCCGAGGCACTGACCCGGGAGTGGACCCCACCCGGACCGCTCGACCTGCGCCTCGTCCTCGCCCCACTGCGCCGCGGCCCCGCCGATCCGACGTTCCGTATCGACCGGGACGGCTCGGTCTGGCGTGCCACCCGTACCCCGGCCGGCCCCGGCGCGCTGCACATCACCGACCGGGGCGGCCGGATCGGGGCGACGGCCTGGGGTCCCGGCGCCTCATGGCTCCTGGATCAGCTCCCGACCCTGCTCGGTGCGGAGGACGAACCGGAGGCATTCCGTCCGCGCCACCGTCTGGTCGCCGCGGCCCAGCACCGCCGCCCCGGGCTGCGGCTGCTGCGCACCGGCCTGGTGCTGGAGTCGCTGATCCCGTCGATCCTGGAACAGAAGGTCACCACCGACGAGGCCTACCGCGCCTGGCGCCTTCTGGTCCGGACCTACGGCACCCCGGCCCCCGGCCCTGCGGCCACTCTGTTCACCACGCACGGCCTGCATGTGATGCCGGACCCGCGCACCTGGTCGCTGATCCCGTCCTGGGAATGGCACCGCGCGGGCGTCGACTCAAAACGATCGGCCACGATCCTGCGCGCGGTACGCGTGGCCCGACGGCTGGAGGAAGCGGCCACGATGCCCCTCCCGGAGGCCGCCGCCCGGCTCGAACTGATCCCCGGTATCGGCCCCTGGACCTCCGCGGAAACGCTCCAACGAGCCAACGGCGCCGCCGACGCGGTCACGGTGGGCGACCTCCACCTCCCCGGCATCATCGGCCACGCCCTGGCAGGCAACAGGAACGCCGACGACGAGGAAATGCTGACCCTGCTCGCCCCCTACGAGGGCCAACGCCATCGGGCCACCCGCCTGATCCTGCTCTCGGGCCACACCCCACCGCGCCGAGCCCCCCGCATGACAAGGGGCGACATCGCCCGCCTGTAGGCCCGAGGCCTCAAGCACAGCCGGCAAAATCAAGCCCGTCCGGCGATTGAGGACGCACCGCGGCCGGAGGTCGCGAAACCGGGGTCCCGGGGCCGGCCCCGGTCTCGGGAAGGGGCGGGTCGGGGAGGGAAGCCACCCCGCACCCCTCACCGCACCGCGACAAACGCCGCCACATCCCGATCGCCCCGCTCCCGCGGCACCCCCGCAGCCCTCCCCACGGCCACCGCTCCCAGCGGATCCCACTCCGGCGGCAGATCCAGCACCTCACGCACCACGTCCCGGCAGAACATCGTCGACGAGACCCACGCCGACCCGAGCTGCTCACCGGCCAGCGCCACCAGGAAATTCTGGACGCCCGCCCCCGCCGCGACCACGAACATCTCGCGCTCCGCGGCATCCCGCCGCGCGTCCCCGTACGTGTGGGAGCCGTCCATCACCATGCACGGCACCGCCAGATACGGCGCCCGGCGCAGCACGTCGCCCCGCCGCACCCGTTTGGCGATCGACTCCTCGCTCTTGCCGTCACGCCGCAGGTCCGCGATCCACGCATCCCGCATCGCGTCGAGCAGCCGCGTCCGCGACTCCTCGGACTCCAGGAGTACGAACCGCCACGGTGTCGTGTGATGCGGCGCCGGAGCCGTCACCGCCGCGGCCACGGCGCGGCGTACCGCCCCCGGGTCCACGGGCTCGTCCGTGAACTCCCGCACCGTACGCCGCAGGGTCACCGCTTCCCGTACCGCTTCGGACGTCCCGAGCCGGAACATGTCATCGGCCGCGACCCGCACCAGCGCCCGAGCTCCCGGCTCGACGTCACCGCCATCGGCACCGCGCCCGGACACCTCCGCCCCGCCCCCTGTGTCCACAGCATGCGAAAGCCCCCGCACCACCGCGACCGGCAGCCCCTCGGCCTTGCCCTTGACCAGGTCACCGGCCGAGGCCAATTCATCGGCGGTGGCCACGACGGTCGCGCTCAGCGGGTTGCCGTAGGCGTCCGTCCCGCCCCGCAGATCGTCCAGCACCCGCACCCCGGCCGCCCCGATCGCGACATCGGTCAGTCCGTTGCGCCACGGCCGCCCGAAGGTGTCCGTGACGACGACCCCGACCTCGACGCCGAGCGTGTCCCGCAGCCCGTCGCGGATCGTCCGGGCCGACGCGTCCGGATCCTCGGGCAGCAGCAGCACCGTCCCGGCGGGGGTGTTCGAGGCATCGACCCCGGCAGCGGCCATGACGAGTCCCTGCCGGTTCTCGACGATCCGCAGCGTGCCGCGGCGGGCCACCACCCGTACCGTCTCGGCGTCGATCGCCGCCTCCCGGTCCGCCGCCTCGACGATCCGGCCCTCCGCCTTGGAGACGATCTTCGAGGTGACAAGGAGGATGTCGCCGTCCACCAGCCCCGGTTCGGTGGCGGCGATCAGCTTCGCGAGGTTGTCCCCGGCCCGCACCTCCGGCATCCCGGGCAGCGCCCACACCCGGTACGAGGGTGCCTCGCCGGAGGCAGCGCCGCCGCTCACGCCCGTACCTCCTCGGCCAGCGCCAGCGCCTGACGCGCCATCTCGGCGGTCACGTCCACATCCGTCATCATCAGCGGCACGGCGCGGCAGCGGATGCCCGCTGCCTCCACATCCTCGACCGCCCCGGCGTCCACCGTGTCGACGAGCCAGCCGTCGAGCAGCCCGGAACCGTAGTGCTGGGCGACGGCCGCCGCCGTCGACTCGACGCCCACCGCGGCGAGCACCTTGTCCGCCATGCCCCGCACCGGCGCGTCCCCGACGATGGGGGAGAGACCGACGACCGGCACCCCGGCCTCGGCGATGGCCTCCCGGATCCCGGGCACGGCGAGGATGGTCCCCACCGACACGACAGGGTTGGACGGCGGGAAGAGGATGACGTCGGCCTCGGCGATGGCTTCCAGCACACCGGGCGCCGGCTTGGCCAGATCCGCGCCGACCGGCACGATCGCACGGGCCTCGACGGAGGCGCGCAGCTTCACCCAGTACTCCTGGAAGTGGATCGCCCGGCTCTCGCCGTCCACCTCGATCGCGACATGCGTCTCGACCCGGTCGTCGGACATCGGCAGCAGCCGGACTCCCGGCTTCCAGCGTGAGCAGAGTGCCTCGGTGACGGCGCTGAGCGGATAGCCCGCGCCCAGCATCTGCGTACGGACGATGTGTGTCGCGAAGTCACGGTCGCCGAGCCCGAACCACTCGGGTCCCACGCCGTACGCCGCGAGTTCCTCCTTGACCTGGAAGCTCTCGTCGGTACGCCCCCAGCCCTGCTCCTCGTTGATGCCACCGCCGAGGGTGTACATCACGGTGTCGAGGTCGGGGCAGACCTTCAGCCCGAACAGATGGATGTCGTCACCGGTATTGCCGATCACCGTGATGTCCGCGTCGGGCGCGGCCTGCTTGAGGCCACGCAGAAAACGAGCACCACCGATACCACCGGCCAGAACCACAATGCGCATGCACAACAGTCTGTCAGGCGAAGCCTGATCCTTGGCGGGGTGGTGGGGTGGTGGGGTGGTGGGGTGGTGGGGTGGTGGTGGGTGGCGGGTGGGCTGTCAGGCGGGTACGACGTCGGCGGCCGTCGGGGCGCACTGCGCCGTGTGCATCGGCATCTCGGTCAGACCCGGGTAGTAGATGTGCAGGCTGACGGCCGGTTCGAGGGAGTCGTTGACCACTTCGTGGACATATCCGGGTGCGAAGACGCGCTGCACGCCGGAGCCCAGCGACCGGCTGCCGCGCTCCGTGCGCTCGGTCAACTCGCCTTCCAGAACGGTCAGTACGCCGGATGACAGCCCGTGGTCGTGCATCCCGCTGCCCTGGCCGGGGACCCAGCTGAGCAGCCACACCTCGTAGCCGAGTGGGGTCTCCCCTGCTCGAGCGGAGCCGAGAGCTTGAGGAACGGCGCGGAGCCGGTGGTACCAGCGGGTGGTCGCGTCGTACTGGACGAGCGGTGCCCACTGCTCACGGTCGGCGGCGATGGTGCGGGCGAGTCCGACGAACTCGGCCACCGTGGACGGGTGCTTGCGTGCGGGCTGGAGGAGGTGCTGAACCTCGAGGATGTCGCCGGCGATCTGGAGGTCGCTGTCGCTGTTCATGGGTGCGGTGGTTCCTCGGCAAGGGAGTGCGGGCAGAAGTGCGGACGCAGATGCGGGGGTGTCGCGTGGACCGGAGGCCGTGGAGGCCGAGCGGCCGCCGGGCCGGAGAAGCGGCTTGGCGGAGCGGAACCGGAGAGGCCGGGGTCCGGGGGTGGGCCGTGACTAGCTGGAGCGCGAGGGCTTCGACAGCGGGGACGGCATCAACAGCTGAGACAGCTGGAACAGCAACAGCGAGCCTGGACAGCGGTACGGAACCCACGGACGTGGGTGGTGCGCATCGCTGAGTTTGCTGGCATGGCATCAAGGAGAACCGAGCAAAGCTCCCACTGTCAACTCAATGACCGATTTGGCGGCAATGTTTCACCTCATCCGGTTACTCCAGTCGGAGAAAGGTTTGTGCAGTCGTTGTAACGGAGATGTGGCGCAACAACCGCACCCTTAAACGTCGCAGCGGTCTCGTGACCCGACTGTGATCTTGATCGCTTCGGTGATCAAATCGAAACATGACCGTCCTCTTGGGCGTCTCACTCTGTGGCGGACGGGGGCGTGGCGGAGCCTGTGGCATATGTCAGGTTTTTGGTTATTTGCACACTTACTGCATAGGCTTGGTTCCGCAGAGTGAATACCGGGCCCAATAGCAGATCTCCGCTTGACTGGCCTGGATCCACACACTTGTAATTTCACTCGTGTCGTTCGGCCGATTCGATAACGGCTGCATCACGGGGACGCAAGAGACAGACGAGGGGCGCACATGACCGAGCTGTTCCAGCAACTGCTGGTCGAGGACGCGGACGAGGAACTCGGCTGGCAGGAGCGCGCACTGTGCGCCCAGACCGATCCCGAGTCCTTCTTCCCCGAGAAGGGCGGATCGACCCGCGAGGCAAAGAAGGTATGCCTCGCCTGTGAAGTCCGGTCCGAATGCCTTGAGTACGCCCTTTCCAATGATGAACGTTTCGGTATCTGGGGCGGCCTTTCCGAGCGGGAACGGCGACGGCTGAAGAAGGCCGCGGTCTGACCGCGAAGCACACAGGACCACGCAGCCGACCGGGCCGCGGAGCCCGCGAAGCCGCGACGTCCACGAGCCGCGACGTCCACGAAGGCGCGACGTCCACGAAGCCCGCAGTGCAACCGGCCGTCGGACCGGAGCCGCATGGCCGCCGGAGCGCCACCGACCACGCTCCGGACCACCCTCTCCGCGCTGCCCGCACAACGCTGCGGCCCCCGACCGCCATGGCCCGTCGCCTGCACCCTGCCCGCAGGCGACGGGTCATTGTCATGTCCACGGACCGTCGTGCGGCCGGTCCGCCGCCGTCCTCGTTCAACCGCTCCGCGTCGCCCCGGCTATCCGTACCGTTAGTGTGGGGCTCCGTCCGAGACGCGCCAACGCCCCGACAGAGCGCGCGTGTACACCGATGCAGCCCCCGGGGGGACGCCCCCCGGACCCGGCCGGAGGGCCCGTACCTCGATGTCCGTGCACAGCCAATCGACGGCGCCGTACGCGGCCGCCGCCGCCCCAGAGTTCCCCCGGCATGTCGTCACCGCCGTGCTCGTCTCCCATGACGGCGCACGCTGGCTGCCCGATGTGCTCGCCGGGCTGCTCGGGCAGGAACGCCCCGTACAGCACGTCGTCGCCGCCGACACCGGCAGCGCCGACGACTCCGCGCGCCTGGTCACCGACGCGCTCGGTGCCGAGCGCGTCCTGCACCTCGCACGCCGTACGAGCTTCGGCACGGCCGTCGACGAGGCGGTGCGCACGGCCGGTGAGCTCACCCCGGACGACCTGCCGTATCTGAAGCGTCCCAGCGGCTGGGACCCGGTCACCAGAAGCTGGCGCGACGACACGTACGACCTGCCCGAACTGCCGCACGGCGAACCGGTGCAGTGGCTGTGGTTGCTCCACGACGACTGTGCGCCCGAGCCCGACGCGCTCGCCGAGCTGCTCCGCGTCGTCGACACCGACCCGCACGCCGCGATCGTCGGCCCCAAGCTCCGCGGCTGGTACGACCGCAAGCAGCTCCTCGAAGTCGGCGTCTCCATCGCCAACAGCGGGCGCCGCTGGACCGGACTCGACCGGCGCGAACAGGACCAGGGCCAGCACGACCAGGTCCGTACCGTGCTGTCCGTCTCCTCCGCCGGCATGCTGATCCGTCGTGACCTCTGGGAGGAGCTCGGCGGGTTCGACCGCAGACTCCCGCTGATGCGTGACGACGTCGACCTCTGCTGGCGCGCGCATGCCGCCGGGTACCGGGTGCTCGTCGCCCCCGACGCCATCCTGCGGCATGCCGAGGCCTCCGCCAGGGAACGCCGGCCCATTGACTGCGCGGGCCGCTTCGTCGCCTCCCCGCACCGGGTCGACAAGGCCGGTGCCGTCTACACGATGCTCGTCAACGCCCGCGGCAAGATGCTGCCGTGGGTGCTGCTCAGGCTCGTCCTCGGCACCCTGGTGCGTACCCTCGCCTATCTCGTCGGCAAGGTCCCCGGCCAGGCGCTCGACGAGGTCGCCGGACTCTTCGGCACTCTGCTGCGACCCGGCAGGATCTTCGCGGCCCGGCGCAGACGCGGCAAGGGAGTGGTGGACGCGGCGGAACTGCGCGGGCTGTTCCCGCCGCCCGGCGCGACCGTCCGTGCCACCTTCGAACAGGTCGCCGGAAACATCGGCAGCGGGTCCGAAGCCGACTCGGGCGGCTCACGGCACGGCGCCGTCGAGTCCGGACCGGGCGGTGACGACGCCGACTTCCTGGAGATCGAGCAGTTCGCACGGCTCAAGCGGATCGGCCGCAAGCCCGGCCCGGTGCTCTTCGCCGTCCTGCTCCTCGTCTCGCTCGTCGCCTGCCGCGGCCTGCTCGGTGGCGGGGCACTGGCGGGCGGCGCGCTGCTGCCCGCGCCCGCCGACGTCTCCGACCTGTGGGGGCGGTACGCGGACGGCTGGCACCCGGTCGGCACCGGCGGCACCCAGACCGCACCGCCGTACCTCGCCGTGATCTCCGCCCTGTCCGCGCTGTTCCTCGGCTCGACCGGCTTCGCGCTCACTCTGCTGCTGGTCTGCTCGGTTCCGCTCGCCGGACTCACCGCGTACTTCGTCTCCCGCCCGCTGCTCGAATCGCGGCTCCTGCGGGCCTGGGCGAGCATCGCGTACGCCTTCCTGCCCGCCGCGACCGGCGCCCTCGCGACCGGCCGCCTCGGCACCGCCGTACTGGCGATCCTGCTGCCGCTCATCGCCCGCACCGCCGTCTCCGCGTACGGGATGCACGGCAGCGGGGACACCCGTGGCAGCTGGCGTGCCACCTGGGCGTACACCCTGCTCCTCACCCTGGCGATGGCCTTCACGCCCGTCGTCTGGCCGCTGGCCGTGGTCCTCGGCATCGGTGTCCTCGCCCTGCGCCGCCACGACGTCGCCGCGTACGGACTCCGCCTCCTCGCCACGATCGGCACCCCGCTGCTCGTCCTCGCGCCGTGGTCGCTGTCGCTGCTGGGCAACCCCTCGTCGTTCCTGAAGGAAGCGGGCCTGGAGTTCGGTACGGGCTCGGCCTCCGCACTCGATCTGCTCGGGATCAGCCCCGGTGGCCCGAATGCCACGGGCGGCGTGCTGCTGCTCGGCATCGTGCTCGCGGCACTGGCCGCGCTGCTGCGCGGGGAGCGGCAGTTCGCGGTGCGCGCCGCCTGGGCCGTCGCGCTCGTCGCCCTGGTCTTCGCCGGGCTCACCAACGGCTCCGGCTGGGCCGGACCCGCCACCCTCGTCTACGGCATCGCGCTGATCGCGGCCGCGCTCGTCGGTGCGGACGGCGCGCGGGTGCGCGTCGCGGAGCTCAGCTTCGGCTGGCGCCAGCCCGTTGCCGCGCTGATCGTCGTCGCCGCGGTCCTGGCCCCCGCGGTGGCCGCCGTCGGCTGGATGATCGGCGGCGCCGCGGGTCCGCTGGAGCGCCGGGACCCGGTGCAGGTGCCCGCGTTCGTCGCGGAGGAGAGCAGCACCCGTGACCAGCCGCGGACCTTGGTGCTCGGCGGAAGTTCGCCGGCCTCCGTCTCGTACACCCTGGTCCGCGGATCCGGTGCGCGGCTGGGCGACGCCGAGCTGGCCGTGTCGGGCGGCAGTAACAGCCGGCTCGACAAGGTCGTCGCCAACCTGGTCGCGGGCTCCGGCGCCGACCAGGGCAGCCAGCTCAGCGGGTTCGCGATCCGTTACGTACTGGTACGGGACGGCGCACCGCGCGAGATGAGCCGAGTGCTCGACGCGACCCCGGGGCTGAGCCGGCTGAGCCAGCTGGACGGCAGCGCCCTGTGGCGCGTCGACCGCCAGATCGCCCGGATCGTGATCGTTCCGTCCGGCGCCGGCGGCGAACAGCTGCCCGTCGGTTCCCAGCCCGTCGAGGCACACTCCAAGATCCCGGCGGGAGCCTCCGGCCGGGTGCTGCGGATCGCCGACACGGCGGACTCCGGCTGGCACGCCACGCTCAATGGCCGGACGCTGACCGGCAGGACCGTCGACGGCTGGGCGCAGGGCTTCGAGCTCCCCGCCGAGGGCGGCAGGCTGGACCTCACGCACGACACGCCGCTCACCCACACCGCATGGATCTGGGCCCAGGCTGCGCTCGGCGTGGTCCTGCTGGTCCTGGCCCTGCCGGGCCGCCGCCGGGAGATCGACGACGACCTGCCCGAGGAGTCCGCGACGGTTCCGGCCGAGCCGGTCGCGGGCGAGGGACGCCGGGCCCGCAGGCTGCGCGCGGCCGCGCAGGCGGAGGCGGCGGCCGAGGACGGCGACTACGACGGCGATGACTACGGCGACGGCGGGGAGCGGCCGGCGGAAGCGACGGGTGAATACATCCCCGCACAGCAGACGACCGACCCGTACGCGCAGCAGCCGGAAGGGATCGACGCCTACGGCCACCGGCACCAGGCCCCCGATCCTTACGACCCGCAGGGCGACGGCCAGTACGCGCCGCAGGGCGAGGACGGCCGGTATGCGTCCGTTCCGCAGCAGCACCAGTACGGCGAGTGGGACGCGCAGCAGTACCAGGGCGGCGAGTACGCGCAGTACCAGGGCGAGCAGCAGCCCGACGCCGATCCGTACCAGCAGGGCGCCGCCCAGGCGTACGACCCGTACGGCTACCCGCAGCAGCAGTACGACCAGGGCCGGTACGACCCGAACCAGGGCGGCCAGTACGACCAGGGTCAGTACAGCCAGTACGAGCAGGGCGCGTACGACCCGCAGGCGCCGTACAGCCCGCAGGCCCCGTACGACCCGCAGCACCCCGACGAGAACCCCGCCCCGGCCCAGAACCCGTGGCCGACCGGTAACGCATCGCGAGGCGAGTCCGAGTGAAGTCCACCAACCTGTCCCTCATCGCGGGCACCGTAGCCCTCGCCGCCGTCACCGGCTTCGCCGCGCTCTCCGCGCCCGGTGACGCGGGCGCCACGGGGGCGGCGGCCGCCGCGCGGCTGCCCGTGGAGCGGTCCAGCCTGCTCTGCCCGGTACCCGGCCTCTCGGAGCTCGCGGAGACGGCATACACGTCCTTCACCCCGGCGTCCGCGGGCGGCGGCGAGGCGGGCACCGCGGAACTCAAGCCGTCCGTGCCCACCAACGCGGACGGGGGCGACGGGACCACCGCCAAGAAGGACACGAAGAAGAAGGCCGCGGACTCCGACAAGCCGGTCGTCTCCCTCAAGGAGCCCGGCAAACCGGCCACCGCAGAAGCGTCCGGCTCCGACGCCCCCGCCCTGGTCGGAACCGCCACCGGCAAGCTGGCCCCCGGCTGGACCACCCAGCAGACCACCACGGTCAGCACGGGCGCCTCCCGCGGCCTGCTCGGGCTCAGCTGCACCGGACCCGACACGGACTTCTGGTTCCCGGCCGCCAGTACGGCGAAGTCCCGCGAGGACTACGTCCATCTCACCAACCCGGACGACACCGCCGCCGTCGCCGACATCGAGCTGTACGGGCCGGACGGCTCGCTCAAGTCCGATGTGGGCGAGGGCATCACGGTCCCCGCCAGATCCAGCGTCCCGGTCCTGATCTCCACCCTGACCAGCGAGGCCGCCGACGATGTGACGATCCACGTCACCACCCGTACCGGACGCGTCGGAGCCGTCGTGAGGGCGGCGGACGGCGTGACGGGCAGCGACTGGCTCACCGCCTCCGTCGACCCGACGGGCACCCTGGTCCTCCCCGGCATCCCGGCGGACGCCACCTCCGTACGGCTGGTGGCCTTCGCCCCGGGCGAGGAGGACGCCGACCTGAAGGTGAAACTGCTGGGCAAGACCGGCGCGTTCTCGCCTGCCGGGCACGAGGATCTCCACATCAAGTCCAACATGACCGCGGGTATCGACCTGAAGGACATCACCAGGGGTGAAGCGGGCTCCCTGCTGCTGACCCCGGCAGAGAGCGGACAGGCCACCCCGGTGGTGGCCGCGCTGCGTGTGGTCCGCGGCACCGGTGACAAGCAGGAGGTCGCGTACATCCCGGCGACCGGACCGGTGGGCGCGCGGGCCACGGTGGCCGGCAACCGGGCGAAGGGGTCGGTCCTCTCTCTCACCGCTCCGGGCGCCACCGGTACGGTGAAGGTCACGGCGTCCGCGGGCAGCGGAGGCGGCGAACAGACCGTCAAGACGTACACGGTGAAGGGCGGTACGACGCTCGCGGTCACCCCGCAGGTGCCGGCCGGGCTCAAGGGAAGCTACGCGCTGACCGTCGAGACGGAGTCGGGCGGCCCGGTGCACGCCGCCCGCACGCTCACTCTTCCGGAGGACGGCATCCCGATGTTCACGGTGCAGACGCTGCCGGACGACGGCGGAACGGTCGAGGTGCCGACGGCGGAGCAGGACCTCTCGGTCCTGGACGACTGAGCAACCGGTACGGGGCGGCGCCGAACGCAGCGCCGCCCCGTACCGCACTCACACCCTTCAGGGAGTTCCCGGCGGATCCGTGGCCGGGGCCGCGCGTGATCCGTCGGACACCCGCGAGCCCAGCCTGATCGAAACGGGAGGCCCTAGTCCTGGCCGTACCGCGGATCCACCGACTCGGGCGACAGCCCGAGCAGCTCCGCGACCTGCTCCACCACGACCTCGTGCACCAGCAGCGCACGCTCGTCGCGGTTCTTGGTCCGGATCTCGACGGGGCGCCGGTAGACGACGATCTGAGCGGGCCGGTCCTTCGCCGCGGCCACCGCATGCCCCAGCGGCACGGTCTCTTCGTGCGTCCCCGGTACATCGAGGACCATGAAGTCGACATCGGCCAGCTGGGGCCAGCGGCGCTCCAGCCGCTCCACCGAATCCTGTACGAGATCACGGAAGGTCTCCGCCCTGCTGACCGAGAGCGGCACCTGGGGCGGAGCCACCGGCCCACGCATGCCGCGGCCGTGGCGGTCACGACGGCGCGGACGCGGTTCGGATCGCGGCTCGGACGGGTGGGGCGGCGGTACAGGACTGTCCATCACCGACGCAGCGTAACTCCCGGCGGGGCAGTGGGATCGCCGCTCACCGGCAGGGCAGCGGCATGTCCACTGTTGAACATTCCGGCCAACGTTGAGCCCGTTTCAGGCCCTGTCCGCGATCGCTGATCTCTTACGTAATGACAGCTTTTGTATCGAGTGGTAACCGGAATCGTTGCCGTTGCGACCTGCGGTTCTCTCTTCCGGTGCAGGTCAGGGTAGTTGCCCGAAAGGCGGTTGTGCCGGAGGTCACAGTGCGACACGGTGGGGTGACCTGAGGGAGAGTCGTCGCAGCCCGCTCAAGAGTGCGGTACCGTCCAACATCGTGAGCCCTGTACGTCGCTGTTCGCGCACCGCGTGCGGCCGCCCTGCCGTCGCGACACTGACGTACGTCTATGCCGACTCGACTGCGGTCCTCGGCCCGCTCGCCACCTATGCCGAGCCCCACTGCTACGACCTCTGTGCCGAGCACGGTGAGCGGCTGACCGCGCCGCGCGGCTGGGAAGTGGTCCGGCTCTCCGACCCCTCCGCGCCCACCCGCCCCAGCGGTGACGACCTCGAAGCGCTCGCCAATGCCGTACGGGAAGCGGCGCGTCCGCACGAGCGCGCAGCCGAGACCAGAGGCGGCGGCCCGCACGCCGCGGACCCGATGGAGGTCGCGCGCCGCGGCCATCTTCGGGTGCTGCGCTCGCCGGATTCCTGACCACGGCGTGCTGCTCGGCGTCCTCCGCCCATGATTTCCCGTTACAAGTTTTCGCGCACGGGCCATTGACCAAATCTTGTCGTGGACACGACTATTCCCCCACCCGTGAGAAATGGTTTTCCGCATCACGGAATCCGGGGAGGTCTGTGTGTTTGTCCAGCAACTCGAGCCCATAGCCGATTCGCTCGCCCTGTCCGCTCTGGTCGCGACGCTTCCCCTGGTCACCGTGCTGGTGCTGCTCGGGGTGGTCCGGATGCGGGCACACCGCGCCGGACTCATCGGCCTCGTCGTCGCGGTCGCCGTCAGCTCGCTCGCGTACGGCATGCCTCTCGGGCAGACCCTCTCCGCAGGCGCTCAGGGCGTGCTCTTCGGCCTCTTCCCCATCATGTGGATCGTCGTCAACGCCCTCTGGGTGTACCGGATGACCGTGCGTACCCAGCACTTCGACATCCTCCGCCGCTCCTTCGGCCGGCTTTCGGACGACCCTCGCATCCAGGCGCTGGTCATCGCCTTCTGTTTCGGCGCGCTCCTCGAAGCCCTCGCCGGATTCGGCGCGCCCGTCGCGATCTCCTCCGTGATGCTGGTGGCGCTCGGCTTCGACCCGGTGAAGGCGGCCGTCGTCTCGCTCGTGGCCAACACCGCACCGGTCGCGTTCGGCGCCATGGGCACCCCGGTGGTGACGCTCGCCCAGATCACCGGGCTGCCGCTGGACGACGTGGCCTCCGTCGTGGGTCGCCAGACCCCACTGCTGGCCCTCCTCGTACCCCTGATTCTGGTCTTCCTGGTGGATGGAAGGCGCGGGCTGCGCGAGACCTGGCTGCCCGCACTCGTCTGCGGAATCGCCTTCGCCGGTGCCCAGTTCGCCGCCTCCAACTACGTTTCCGCCCAGCTCGCGGACATCGCTGCCGCGCTCGTGGGCGCGGCAGCGCTGATGGCCGTCCCCGGGGCACGCAGGCCGGCCGAGGAACCGGTGCGTGCGGCAGTCCTGACAGGCGTACGGAGCGGGGACCTCGATCACGGGGACCCGCGCCGCGAAGTGCTGCGTGCCTACGTCCCGTATGCCCTCATCGTCGTCGTCTTCTCCGTCGCCCAGATCCCGCCGGTCAAGGAGGTGCTGGCCGAGGCGACCCGGGTCTTCGACTGGCCCCTTCTCGACGTCGCGAACCCGGCGGGCAAACCGGTCGGCGCCAACCTCTTCACGCTCCCGGTCATCGCCACGGGCGGCACCCTCGTCCTGCTGGCCGGCCTGGTCGCCACCGTCGCACTCGGCGTACGACCCCGGGACGCGGCGCGCGAGTGGGCGGGCACGGTGTATGAACTGCGGTACGCGATCCTCACCGTGACCTCCGTACTGGCACTCGCGTACGTCATGAACCTCTCCGGGCAGGCTGCCACGATCGGCCAGTTCGTGGCAGCTGCGGGCGCCGGGCTGGCCTTTCTCTCGCCGGTGCTCGGCTGGTTCGGCGTCGCGGTCTCCGGTTCCGACACCTCCGCGAACGCACTCTTCGGCGCACTCCAGGTCTCGGCGGCACGCGAATCGGGTCTCTCGCCGGAGCTGCTCGCCGCGGCGAACAGCTCCGGCGGGGTGCTCGGCAAGATGATCTCCCCGCAGAACCTGACGATCGCGTGTGCGGCAGTCGGGCTGGCCGGGCGCGAGGGGGACCTGCTGCGCAAGGTGCTGCCGTGGAGCCTGGGACTGCTGCTGGTGATGTGCCTGATCGTGCTGGCGCAGAGCACGACGGTGCTGGGCTGGATGCTCCCTTGAGCACAGGACCAGGTCCGGCCACCGATTGACGACCGAGCAGTGACCGGACGCCCCCGGTCATCGTGGGCACAGCCGGGCAACCGCACAGCCGCGCCACTGCGCCATCGCTCAGCCACAAGACCCCACGGCCTGCCCAGAAGGCCGCCGGGTAGTTTGGGCGGTCCGCAGAAACCTCAGGAGGACCGGCCCGTGGCTGCTGATCTGTCGCAGATCGTCAAGGCGTACGACGTGCGCGGAGTCGTGCCCGACCAGTGGGACGAATCGCTGGCCGAGCAGTTCGGGGCGGCGTTCGTCCAGGTGACGGACGCCGAAGCGATCGTGATCGGCCACGACATGCGGCCTTCGTCGCCCGGCCTCTCCGCGGCTTTCGCGCGCGGTGCGGCGGCGCGCGGTGCGGACGTCACCCTCATCGGTCTCTGCTCGACCGACCAGCTGTACTTCGCCTCCGGCAGCCTCGGCCTGCCCGGTGCGATGTTCACGGCCTCGCACAACCCGGCGCAGTACAACGGCATCAAACTGTGCCGGGCCGGCGCCGCGCCGGTCGGCCAGGACACCGGGCTCTCCGAGATCCGCGCCCTGATCGAGAAGTGGGCCGAGCAGGGCGTACCGCAGCCGGCCGCCACCCCCGGTACCGTCACCGAGCGCGACACCCTCACCGACTACGCGGCCCACCTGAGGTCCCTGGTCGACCTGACGGCCATCCGCCCGCTGAAGGTCGTGGTCGACGCGGGCAACGGCATGGGCGGCCACACCGTCCCCACCGTCCTCGAAGGGCTCCCGCTCGACGTCGTCCCCATGTACTTCGAGCTGGACGGCACGTTCCCCAACCACGAGGCCAACCCCCTCGACCCGAAGAACCTCGTCGACCTCCAGGCCCGAGTCCTGGCCGAGGGCGCCGACCTGGGCCTCGCCTTCGACGGTGACGCGGACCGCTGCTTCGTCGTCGACGAACGCGGCGCGGGCGTCTCCCCGTCCGCCATCACCGCCCTGGTCGCGACCCGCGAACTCGCTCGCAACGGCGGCAAGGGCACCGTCATCCACAACCTGATCACGTCCTGGTCGGTCCCCGAGGTCGTCCGCGAACACGGCGGCACCCCGGTCCGTACCCGTGTCGGCCACTCCTTCATCAAGGCGGAGATGGCCGCGCACGGCGCGATCTTCGGCGGCGAACACTCCGCGCACTACTACTTCCGCGACTTCTGGAACGCCGATACGGGCATGCTCGCCGCCCTCCACGTCCTGGCCGCCCTCGGCGGCCAGCCGGGCACGCTGTCGGAACTGGTCGCACAGTACGACCGCTACACCGGCTCCGGCGAGATCAACTCCACGGTCGACGACCAGCCGGGCCGCACAGCGGCGGTGCGCGCCGCCTTCGAGACCCGCGACCACATCACGCTCGACGAACTCGACGGCCTGACGGTCACGGCACCGGACTGGTGGTTCAACCTCCGCGCCTCCAACACGGAACCGCTGCTGCGCCTGAACGTGGAAGCACGGGACGAAGAGACGATGACGGCGGTACGCGACGAAGTCCTGACCTTGGTCCGCAGCCAGGCAGCGTCAAACGACCCCGATGTGTGAGGGCACCACCTGACAGAGCGCCCGACGGGCCCCTCCGGGGCCGCGGGCAGCCCCGGCCCGCCCGGCCGTTCGAGGGAATGCTTCCAGCCCGTCCGGCGCTCGAGGACCGGGGTTTCCGGGGGGAGTCCCGGTTCCGGGAAGGGGCGGGCAGGGGAACCGCCGGCCGCAGGTGCCCCCACCCGCACCCGCAGGGCGACCGCACCACCCCCGGCCAGGCCGCGCCCCCGCCACCCCGGCGGTAGGCTGACGTCGCCCGATCCGCGCGAATCCGAACCCTCTGTTCGAATGCTTGAAGGGACTCACCCCATGCCGCTCGAAGCCGGCCTCCTGGAGATCCTCGCCTGCCCGGCCTGCCACTCCCCGCTCGACGACCGGTCGGCAGCCGACAGCCCCGAGCTGGTCTGCACCGGCAGGGACTGCGGCCTGGCCTACCCGGTACGGGACGGCATCCCCGTACTCCTGGTCGACGAGGCCCGCCGCCCCGCGTAGCGCGAGGCACGGGAGCGCCGCCGCCCACCGGGCCGGGCGCCCCCACCCCCGTACACCCGCAGCCCGCACGGTGATCAGCACGTGATCGGAGGCCCGTCCCCATGCTCGACGAGTCGTTGCTCGACGCCCCGGAAGCCCTGGCCCGAGCCGACCGCCGCGGTCTGCTCCGCGGCGCCGCCGAGGCCGGGGCGCGCGTCCGTACCGCCGCCCGGCACGCGGCGGAGGCCGGGATCACCGACCTGGCCCCGGAGGGCCGCCCGCGGGCCGTCCTGGTCGCAGGCTCCGGCACCGCCGCATCCGGCGTCGCCGACCTGATCGGCGCGCTGGCCGGAGCGTCCGCACCCGTCACCTGTATCCGCCCCACGGGTGTCGCACCCGCCGCGGGCGCCATGCGCTGGACGCTCCCCGGCTGGGCCGGCTCCGTCGACCTGCTGCTCATCGTCACGGCGGACGGCTCCGAACCGGGCCTCGCCCTGCTCGCCGAACAGGCCTACCGGCGCGGCTGCACGGTCGTCGCCGTCGCCCCCCGGCAGTCCCCGCTGCGTGAAGCGGTCGACGGGGTGCACGGCCTCGTCGTACCGATGGCGTCCGCCCCGCACGGCGAGTACGACGCCGAGACGTCGGCCGCCGGCCCCGGCACTCTCTGGGCCCTGTTCACGCCGCTCCTCGCACTGCTCGACCGGGTCGGCCTGATCACCGCACCCGCCGAGACGCTCCAGAGCGTCGCCGACCGCCTGGACCGCACCGCGGAGCGCTGTGGCCCGGCCATCGCCACGTACAGCAACCCGGCCAAGACGCTCGCCGCCGAGCTCGCCGACAGCCTGCCGCTCGTATGGACGGAAGGCGATGCCGCGGGGCCGGTCGGGCGCCGGTTCGCCGCTGTCCTCGCCGAGTTGTCTGGTCGCCCGGCCCTCGCCGCCGAACTCCCCGAGGCCCTCCCCGCCCATGGGGCGCTGCTGGCGGGCACCTTCGCTGCCGGGGCCGACCCCGACGACTTCTTCCGCGACCGGGTCGACGAGGCGGAGCCCCTGCACGCCCGGGTCGTCCTGCTCCGCGACCGGCCCGCCGGCGGTCTGAGCGCCGCCCCCGCCGCCCGCGAACTGGCCATCGGCCACGACACGGCGGTCAGTGAACTCGAACCGGACGAGGGCAGCGAACTCGAAGCCCTCGCCGAGCTCCTCGCGGTCACCGATTTCGCCGCCGTCTACCTGGCACTGGCCTCGGCAGCCCACGCCTGATCGCACCGCACGCCCGTACCGGGCACAACCACCGCACCGAGCACAGCCCCACCGCATCGCACGACCACCGCACGACCACCACACCGCACGATCCGCGCATCTCACGAGGACGAACTCTCCATGGACCGGCTCTCCAACACCGTGCGCCCTTACGCCTGGGGCTCCACCACCGCCATTCCCGAGCTGCTCGGCGTCGCCCCCACCGGCGAACCGCAAGCCGAAATGTGGATGGGCGCCCACCCCGGAGCCCCTTCCCGCCTCACCCGCATATCCAGCACCTCGGAAGCCCCCACCGAGCAGCCCCTCACCGACATCATCGCCGCCGACCCGGAGCGCGAGCTGGGCCCGGCCGCCGTCGAGAAGTTCGGCCCCCGCCTCCCCTTCCTGCTCAAGCTGCTCGCCGCAGGCGCCCCCCTCTCCCTCCAGGTCCACCCCGACCTCGAGCAGGCCAAGAAGGGGTACGAGGACGAGGAGCGCCGGTCCGTCCCGATCGACGCGCCCCACCGCACGTACAAGGACGCCAACCACAAGCCCGAACTGATCTGCGCGCTCACCCCCTTCGAAGGCCTCTGCGGCTTCCGCAGGCCCACCGAGGCGGCGCAGGCGATGGCGGCACTCGGCGTCGACTCCCTCAAGCCGTACGTCGACCTCCTCGGCGCCCACCCCGAGGAGGCGGCCCTGCGCGAGGTGCTCACGGCGATCCTGACCGCGGACCCCGCCGAGATGGCCGAGACGGTGACCGCCGCGGCCACCGCCGCCGAACGCCTCGGCGGCGCCCACGCCCCGTACGCCCGCATCGCACACCACTTCCCCGGCGACCCGGGCGTCATCGCCGCGATGCTGCTGAACTACGTACAACTCCAGCCCGGCGAGGCCCTGTTCCTCGGCGCGGGCGTCCCGCATGCCTACCTCGGCGGCCTCGGCGTCGAGATCATGGCCAACTCGGACAACGTGCTGCGCTGCGGACTGACGCCCAAGCACATCGACGTCCCCGAACTGCTGCGCATCGTCCGCTTCGAGGCGACCGACCCCGGCATCCTGCGCCCCGAGGCGTCCCCTTCCGGCGAGGAGCTGTACGAGACCCCGGTCGACGAGTTCCGGCTGTCGCGCTTCGACCTCTCGCCCGGCGCCGCCCCCGTCGACCTGACCAGGCCCACCCCGCAGATCCTGCTCTGCACCGCGGGCGCACCTCGCGTCGGCGCCCTCGATCTCACCCCCGGCGCCTCGGTCTTCGTGCCGGCGGACGAAACGGTCGAAGCGTCCGGTACCGGCACTCTGTTCCGCGCCACAGTGGTGGCCTGACGTACCGTCCGCATCAGCGGCTGCAACAATGTCCGGCCGTACCGCGGCGCCGGCGCCGCAGCACCGAAGAAGGGACACCAGGCACCCATGAGTGCGTCAGGCGGAACCAAGGCGATCGTGGCGGCACTCGCCGCCAACCTCGCGATCGCAGTGGCCAAATTCGTGGCGTTCCTGTTCAGTGGCTCGTCCTCGATGCTCGCGGAGAGCGTCCACTCGGTCGCGGACTCGGGCAACCAGGGGCTGCTGCTGCTCGGCGGCAAGAAGTCCCAGCGCGAAGCCACCCCCCAGCACCCCTTCGGCTACGGGCGTGAGCGGTACATCTACGCCTTCCTCGTCTCCATCGTCCTGTTTTCGGTCGGTGGCATGTTCGCGGTCTACGAGGGCTACGAGAAGATCCTGCACCCGCATGAGCTCGAGGCCTGGTACTGGCCGGTCGGCGTGCTGGTCTTCGCGATCATCGCCGAGGGCTTCTCCTTCCGGACCGCCATCAAGGAGTCCAACGAGAGCCGCGGCGAGCTCACCTGGACCCAGTTCGTCCGCCGGGCCAAGGCCCCCGAGCTCCCGGTCGTCCTCCTGGAGGACCTCGGCGCGCTGGTCGGTCTGGTGCTCGCACTGTTCGGTGTGGGCCTGACCCTGGCGACCGGCAACGGCGTCTGGGACGGCATCGGCACGCTGTGCATCGGCATCCTGCTGATCGGCATTGCGATCGTCCTCGCAGCAGAGACGAAGTCCCTGCTGCTCGGCGAGGCCGCCGGCACCGACCAGGTGGAAAAGATCAAGGCCGCTGTCGTCGACGGCGAAACCGTCACCCGCATCATCCACATGCGTACGCTCCACCTCGGCCCGGAAGAGCTGCTGGTCGCCGCCAAGATCGCGGTCCAGCACGACGACACCGCCACCGAGGTCGCCAACGCCATCAATGCTGCCGAGTCCCGCATCCGGGAAGCCGTCCCGATCGCCCGGGTCATCTACCTGGAACCGGACATCTTCAACGAGGCGGCCGCCGCCACGGGCACCAACCCGGCCAAGGCCCCGGACGCTCCCGAGGCCCCTGACGCCGCCCCGACACAATCCGACCACTGATCCACCCGTACCCGCCCCGGCCCCCCTCCCGATCACTTCCGGCCCCGGGCGGGCTGGGAGCGGTCGGCCCGATCGGTGTAGATTCGATGGCAGTGTCAGACGTCGCTGCTGATGGCGGTCGGCCGCTCCGCGCATGCGGACCGGGCGAGGGAGAGAGGGCCTCCGACGGACTGCGCTGCGAGCGCCCGGGCATTTCTGTGTCCGCCGCCGCAGAGCCAGCCGTACCCACCCTCGACACCCACTACGAGGAGCAGCCCGTTATGACGACGGTCGCCAATCGACAGGACTTCAAGGTCGCCGACCTCTCCCTCGCGGAGTTCGGCCGCAAGGAGATCACGCTCGCCGAGCACGAGATGCCCGGCCTGATGTCGATCCGTAAGGAGTACGCCGCCGCGCAGCCGCTCGCCGGCGCCCGCATCACCGGCTCGCTGCACATGACCGTGCAGACCGCCGTGCTGATCGAGACCCTGGTCGCCCTCGGCGCCGAGGTCCGCTGGGCCTCCTGCAACATCTTCTCCACCCAGGACCACGCCGCCGCGGCCATCGCCGTCGGTCCGAACGGCACTCCGGACGCCCCCGCCGGCGTCCCGGTCTTCGCCTGGAAGGGCGAGACGCTCGAAGAGTACTGGTGGTGCACGGAGCAGGCCCTGACCTGGCCGAACACCCCCACCGGCGGCCCCAACATGATCCTCGACGACGGTGGTGACGCCACCCTCCTCGTCCACAAGGGCGTCGAGTTCGAGAAGGCCGGTGCGGCCCCGGACCCGTCGACCGCGGACAGTGAGGAGTACGGCCACATCCTCACCCTGCTGAACCGCACCCTCGGCGAGTCCCCGCAGAAGTGGACCCAGCTGGCGTCCGAGATCCGCGGCGTCACCGAAGAGACCACGACCGGTGTGCACCGTCTGTACGAGATGCACCGCGACGGCACGCTCCTCTTCCCGGCGATCAACGTCAATGACGCCGTCACCAAATCCAAGTTCGACAACAAGTACGGCTGCCGCCACTCGCTGATCGACGGCATCAACCGCGCCACCGATGTCCTCATCGGCGGCAAGACCGCCGTCGTCTGCGGCTACGGCGACGTGGGCAAGGGCTGCGCGGAGTCCCTGCGCGGCCAGGGCGCCCGCGTCATCATCACCGAGATCGACCCGATCTGCGCCCTGCAGGCGGCGATGGACGGCTACCAGGTCGCCACGCTCGACGACGTCGTCGCCCAGGCCGACATCTTCGTCACCACGACGGGCAACAAGGACATCATCATGGCCGCCGACATGGCCAAGATGAAGCACCAGGCGATCGTCGGGAACATCGGCCACTTCGACAACGAGATCGACATGGCCGGCCTCGCCAAGATCGAGGGCATCGTCAAGGACGAGGTCAAGCCGCAGGTCCACACCTGGACGTTCCCCGACGGCAAGGTCATCATCGTGCTGTCCGAGGGCCGCCTGCTGAACCTGGGCAACGCCACCGGCCACCCCTCGTTCGTGATGTCCAACTCGTTCGCGGACCAGACCCTGGCCCAGATCGAGCTGTTCACCAAGCCCGAGGAGTACCCGACCGACGTCTACGTGCTGCCCAAGCACCTCGACGAGAAGGTCGCCCGCCTCCACCTTGCCGCGCTCGGCGTGAAGCTCACGACGCTCCGCCCCGAGCAGGCCGCGTACATCGGCGTCGAGGTCGAAGGCCCCTACAAGCCCGACCACTACCGCTACTGATCCGGCACCGGTCCCGCCCGTCAGCGACCAGACAGCTCACCCCAGGCGGGTGACCGGCCACTGACGGACGGAACAGCCGCAGTCTCAGCAGCAGATACGAGCGCAGGCCCCCGCACCCCCGTGTCGGGGGCCTGCGCCGTACCGCACCCGCACAGCCCGAGGACCCGAAGGACCCCATGCCACGCGGCCGTTATTCGCTCCACGATCCCCACGACCACACCCCCCTCGGTGAAGAGCACTTCCACTGCGCCCCCGGCCCCTCCGGCTGGCGCTACGTCTCCCAGACCATCGCCCCCTCCGGCGACCACCTCGGCTCCGTCGATCTGGCCCTCGACGAACTCGGCCGCCCCATCCGCCTCGAACTGCACGCCGCGAGCTGGCAGATCCGCGGCGCAGCCCTCGAAGGCGTCACCTGGGTCCGCACCGACCCGACCGGCACTCATGCCACCGAAGGCAATGTCCGCGCCCACGGCTTCACCGGCACATCCCCCGCATTCCTCATCGCGACCTCACGCCTGCTGCGCCTCACCCCCGGTTCCCCCGCGACCCGCATCCGTCTCGTCGCCTTCACGGACCCGGTCCTCGCCCCCCGTACCGTCGACCAGTCCTGGGCCCTGGTGAACAGTGAAGCGCACGCCACTGACAACGGCCCTCTGATGGTGGACGAATACCAGGTCAACGCCCTGGACACGGGCGAACAGCACACCATCCACATCGCCGGCGACGTAGTCCTCTCGGCCCCCGGCATCGAGCTGGAACACCTGGAAACCCCGCCCTCACCCCGCTAGAGGTTGTCCCGCACCTGGTGTGGTGGGTGGTGCGTCGATGAGGGGTGTCCTTGCGTGGACGGCAAGCCGATGAGATCGCCGGCAACGTGGACGGCACACGCGTGCCCACCCGCGACCGCAGTGCCCTCTCGCAACTGCCTCTCTCGAGCAGGCGCGACGGGACTCGCACTCCGAGGCGAATCTGCGGCGCCCAAGCAGGAATCGGGCTTCCCTGTGAACGGGCAGCAGGCGACAACCCAGATCAACAAGGGACCGCAGGACGGTTCCGCCGGACAAGTGGGGGACACCTGATCTTTGTTGTTTCCATGGTGGTCGTGCTCGCGGCCGCGGTCGGGGTGTGCTTGGTCGTACTGCGGCGCAGAGGCGGCTCGGGGGAACGCGGGGCACTGGAGCGGGGGGCAGCGGACCAGGGACTCGCACAAGGGCTGGGCACGGCGAACGCTACGAGGCAGAACACGAGGCCCTTTGGCTCCTGAACCCTGGCCTCAGCCAGTCAACTGCCCCCGACATGACCCCAGGCGACAACTACCACCCCATACGGGACAACCTCTAGACAGGCGGCGCGAACCCCGTACCCGGCTTCCGGCCCCCCGGCTCCTCCGCCTCAGAAACCCCAGGTTCAGCAGGAGCCGAAGGGACAGCAGGCGCTACAGGGGAAACAGAGGCGCCAGGAGCGACCGAACTGACCGCCCCTGCAAGCCCCATCGGCGCCGAACCACGTCCCACGCCCCCCTGCCCGAGGGGACCGGCCTGCGCAGCGGCGAACACCCGCCGGGCATCCCGCGCCTGCCGCTCGTTCACCACGCCGGCCAGATAGGCCGCGGCCGGCACCCCTGGTGGCACCGGAACCCCCGTACGCGCCGCCAGCTCACCGGCCAGCCGCTCCGCCATCGACAGCCCCACCTCCGCATCGAGCTGCTGCATCCGCGTCAGGTACTGCCGTATCGCCAGCCACAGCTCGTCCGGCACCGCTGACAGATCCAGCCCGGCGAATCGTCCGACCAGCCACGGCGGCGGAGGCGGCACAGCGACCCCGCGCCCGGCCGACACCCGCTCCCGCACGACGAGCGTCCCCGCGAAGACATCCCCGAGCCGTCGCCCCCGCGCCGACACCAGCGACGCGATGCAGGCGAAGACCCCGAGCGTCATCAGGATCTCGACGACTCCCATCGCCCCGCGTACCAGCGCGTGCCGGAACCGGATCGGCCCTCCGTCGTCCCGAACCACCCGGAGTCCACACGCGAGCTTCCCCAGCGAGCGCCCATGGCTGAGCGTCTCGACCGCGATCGGCCCGCCCACGAGCACCAGCAGAAAGGTCGCGACGGCTATGGCCGCACTTGCCGCCTCGTCCAGCGTCACCGTCGCAATGGCCAAGCCGATCGACACCAGAATGAACACGATCCAGACCACGACAAGATCGATCGCCAGAGCCAACGCACGGCTCGGCAGTCTCGCCGGTCGCAGCCCTAGTACGACCGCATCCCCGGTCACAAGCTCACTCATCGCCGCCCACCCTTCGCCGACCTTCCCTGACCCTCGGGCGCTCAGTCTGCCAAGCTGACCCGCAGCGCGCCGCAGTAGTACGGACCCGTACGCACCCATGCCTGGAGCAGCAGCCGACCATGGATCTCGACGTATTCGTGACCGCCCACCGAACCGAGTGGGACCGCCTGGACCATCTCCTGCACCGCGGGCGCCGACTCACCGGCACGGAAGCCGACGAGCTCGTCGCCCTCTACCAGCGGACGGCCACGCACCTCTCGCTGATCCAGTCCAGCGCTCCGGACCCGATGCTCACCGCGCGCCTCACCCAGCTCGTGGCCCGCGCCCGATCCACGGTGACGGGAACCCGCCGGGCGTCCTGGCGCGACGCCACCCGCTTTCTGACAGCCGGCTTCCCCGCCGCGGTCTACCGCTCCAGGCACTGGTGGATACCCACGGCCGTCCTCTCCACACTCCTGGCCGCACTCATGGGTTGGTGGATCGGCACCCACCCGGAAGTGCAGTCGGCCATCGCCGCCCCGGACGATCTACGTCGCCTGACCAGCCCCGGTGGGGAGTACGAGACGTATTACTCCAGCCACCCGGCGGCCTCGTTCGCAGCCCAGGTCTGGACGAACAATGCCCAGGCCGCCGCGATGTGCCTGGTTCTGGGAGCGTTCCTGTGCCTCCCGGTGATCTGGATCCTCTTCGTCAACGTCCTCAATCTCGCGGTCGGCATCGGCCTGATGTCATCGGCCGGCCGCCTCGACACCTTCCTCGGCCTGATCCTCCCGCACGGCCTGCTCGAACTGACCGCAGTGTTCGTCGCAGCCGGTACGGGCCTCCGCCTGGGATGGACGGTCATCGACCCCGGCCCGCAGACCCGGCGATCCGCCCTCGCGCAACAGGGCCGGGCCGCGATCGGCATGGCCATAGGCCTGGCCTTGGTTCTCTTCGTCTCCGGCGTCATCGAAGGCTTCGTGACCCCGTCGGGCCTCCCGACCTGGGGCCGCATCGCCATAGGCATAGCGGCCGAGCTGGCCTTTCTCGCCTACGTCTACGTACTGGGCGGCCGAGCGGCCCGAGCCGGCGATGCGGGAGACGTCGACGCCACCGAGCGGAGCGCTGAGCTCCCAGCCGCCGCCTGATGTGCGTACGACCCCGCTGACCTGCTAGTCTCCTCCTCGCCCCAAAAAAACCGTTGACATGGTGGACAGGGGGAGGTAGATTTTAACGGTTGAGTCGGACTGGACAAGTCAAGGCTCAACGGTTAGTCTCCATCTCGCTCACTAGGAATTGAATTCCTGAAGAGCCGTCGATTCCTTTATCTGGGCCACGAAGCCGATTAGCTCGGCCGAAACGCTTCTGATAAAGTCGAATCAGCCGAAAGGCAAAGGCCACTCCAACGGCCATCGGAATCAAATTCGAACCGGAAACGGAACGAAAATGAGTCTGGTAAGGTTGGAACCGCCGGAAAGGGAAACGCGAAAGCGAGAACCTGGAAGGCGGAACCCGCTTCGACCGGGAATCGGACACGAAAGAGTCTGATAGAGTCGGAAACGCAAGACCGAAGGGAAAAGCCCGGAGGAAAGCCCGAGAG